>NZ_ANBC01000578.1:11543-22200 GCF_000341125.1 Nocardiopsis lucentensis DSM 44048
CCATGCCCGGGTCACCACCGTGGACCGGACCGAGGGGCTCTCCCCCGAGGGCGACACGGTGACGGTCTCCGGGATCGGACACGACCCCGGGTCCCGGCTCGAGGTCTCCACCTGGGCCGTCCCCGCCGGGGCCGCGACCGACGCCGACCCGGAGGCCGACCCGGCACCGGTCCACGACGCCGACGACGCGGTCGCCGTGGACGTCGGCGGGCGCGGCACCTTCACCGTGACCCTCGACACCGACACCGGCTTCGCCGTCGACGCCGGGCTGGACACCGTGGAGGACCTCTTCGAGATCCGTCTCGTGGAGGTCGGCCCCGCCCCGGAGGCGACGGAGCCACCGGGGCCGACGGAGGACTCCGAGGGCACGCGGCCCCCGAACGCCACCGAGGACACCGGGGAGACCGACGCCGCCGACGTGAACGCCGCCGACACGGAGGCCGAGGACGCGGCCGCCACGGACGGCGCGCACGAGGACGCCTCGACCGCACCGGGCGCGGGCACGATCACGCCCGTCCTCCTCCCGAGGGCTCCGGCTCCGGCCCCGGTCGTCGGGCGGGTCCCGATCACCTTCGCCGCCCCTGAAACAGCGCCGAACACCCAGCCCCAACCCCACACACGCCCCCGGACCCAGACGACACAGCCCCGGACCACCGCCCCCACCACCCGGGCGGACCCGACGCTGAGCGTCTCCCAGACCACCGGCCTCGACCCCGACGGACAGACCGTCACCGTGACCGGCACCGGCTACGACACCTCCAAAGGCATCTACGTCGCCCTGTGCGACATCAGCCGGGCCGGTGCCGACCAGGCGCCCAGCCCGTGCATCGGCGGTGTCGACATGGACGGGTCCAGCGGATCGTCCGTGTGGGTGTCCAGTAACCCGCCGCCCTACGGCGAGGGGTTGGCCGTCCCCTACGACGGCGGCGGCGCCGACGGGGGTTTCTCCGTCGAGCTGACCGTGCGCGCCGGCGACGCCAACACCGACTGCACGGACGCCTCGACCGAGTGCGCCGTGGTCACCCGCAACGACCACACCCGCTCCAGCGACCGGAGCCAGGACGTGTTCGTCCCGATCACGTTCTCCGGGCAGGGCGGCACGTCACAGGACGGGTCCGATCACGGATCGGGCTCCGGCGGTTCGGGATCGGACTCCGGTTCCGGGTCGGACGACTCGGGCTCCGACGGTTCCCGCGGCGCGGTGGGCGGTGGCAACGAGGGCATCGGAGAGCTGCCCACCACCGGATCCGCGCTCTGGGCCCTGGTCCTGACCGCGGTCGTCACCACCGCCACCGGAGCCACAGCCCTGATCGTCACCCGTCGACGGCGGGACACCGCCGCCACCTGAGGCACGCCACGTGGGCGCCCCCGCCACGGGCAGCGTCCACCCCACGACGTCACCCACTCCGATCCGGTGTCCGGCCACCGGGCCACGGGTCGGCCCCGTCCCCACCCGGGACGGTCCCTTCCACCATCTCCTTCGGAGGTAACACCCCATGTCCCTGACCATGGCTCCCCACACGTCCGACCGTGCCCGTCGCACGCTGCGCGGCCTCGCCACAGTCGCCTCGACCGCCGCCCTCGGCGCCGTGCTCGCCCTCGCCCCCTCGACCGCCATGGCCGACGCCGGTCTGACCGGCGGTTCGGCGGACTGGGGCGTCAAGGAGTCCTTCCGCGACTACGTGACCAGCTTCATCGCCCAGGGCGACTACGTCGGCGTGGACGGCGCCACCGTCAACACCGGCGGGACCGTCGACTTCCCCGGAGCCGGCGGCGCCCTGGCCACGGACGGGTCCTTCGACGCCTCCTTCTCCGGCGGCGTGGTCCTCACCGGCCACGACTACGGCAACGGATCCGTCCTGGAGGTCCAGGTCCACGACCCGCGCGTGGAGTTCGACGGCACCGACGCCATCGTCTACGCCCGCGTGGTGAGCCGCACCTTCGACGGCCCGTTCCAGACCACTCCGAACCCGCTCGTCGACTACGGGGAGATCGCGGTCACCGAGCTGACCGGCGAGAGCGTGACCGACACCGGCACGGAGCTGACCTTCGACTCCACCGGCGGCGCCCTGCACGCCGACGCCGTCGACGCGTTCGCGGGCTTCTACTCGGCCGGAACCGCGATGGACCCGATCTCCTTCACGGTCGAGACGAACTGACGCAGGTCCGGACCGAACGACGGCGGCGCGGAGTCCCACCCCGCGCCGCCGTCCTCTCCCCCACCTCACACCGGCAATCCCCCGACACGATTGGAACCAGCCGCCCCATGATCACCACCCCGTCCAACGGGACTCGGGCCCCGGGGAGGACCCGACGCCTGCTGAGATCACTGACCGCCGCCACGGGAGCCACCGTCGTCGGTGGCACGCTCGCCCTGGCCCCCGTCCAGAGCGCCTCGGCCGAGGAGACCGTCACCGTCGAGGGCGGCTCGGCCGCCTGGGGCGTCAAGGAGTCCTTCCGCGACTACGTGTCCGGCTTCATCGCCCAGGGCGGGTACGAGGGCTCCGACGGCGCGACCGTCCTGGCCGACGGCACCGTCGACTTCCCGACCGTCGGAGGGGAGGTGTCCAAGGAGGACTCCTCCGGCCACGTCGACTTCGGCGGAACGGTGGCCTTCACCGGGCACGACTACGGCAACGGGCCCGTCCTGGAGATCCGCCTGTCCGACCCGCGCGTGGAGTTCGACGGCGACGGCTCCGCGCTGGTGCTGGCCGACGTCGAGAGTCGCCCCTTCGAGGGTGTCCAGCAGACCACGCCCGCCCCTTTGGAGGACTTCGGTCAGGTCCCCGTCGCCGAACTGAGCGGTGTCGAGCTCTCCGTCGAGGAGGAGGACCTCACACTCACGTCCACGGCCGGCGGCCTGCGCGCCGACGCCGTACCGGCCTTCGCCAACTTCTACACCGCGGGCACCGCGATGGACCCGCTGGCCTTCACCACGACACTCCAGGCCGGTGAAGAGCCGGTCCCGCACGACCCCCGGGTCACGGTGACCCCGTCCACGGCCCTCGACCCCGAGGGTGACGTCGTCACGGTGGAGGGCACCGGCTTCCGTCCCGGCGCGGGGATCTACGTCGCGCTGACCGGCGTCCCCCGGTCGCCGGACTCCCACCCCCGGCACTGGTACGGCGACGGCGTCTGGCTGCGCGACGCCGCCGCCCCGGCCGAGGACGGAACCTTCAGCACCGAGCTGGACGTGGTCGGCGCCTTCGACAAGGACGGCACGTCCTACGACTGCGCCGAGGAGCAGTGCTACGTCGCGGTGTTCAACGACCGCCACGACCTCGACAACCGCGACCAGGACGTGTGGGTCCCGGTCGCCTTCGCCGCCGACGACGACGGGGACGGGGACGGGGAAACCCCCGGGGGACCTTCGACCGTGCACTCCGGACGCGCCGACTGGGGCGTCCGCGAGTCCTTCCGCACCTACATCGAGGGCGACATCGCCCAGGGTTCGATCAGCACCGAGGACGGGGCCGCCCGCAACGACGACGGCACGTTCGCCTTCTCCGGCGGCGAGGGCGAGGTGGACCTCGCCGCGGCCACCGCCGACCTCGACTTCGAGGGGACCGTGCTCTTCGAGGGGCACGCCTACGAGGAGGGCGACCCGCTCCTCCACATGACCGTCACCGACCCGCGGGTGGTGATCGACGGCGCGTCCGGCGTGCTCTACGCCGACGTGGTGAGCAAGTCGCTCGACGACGAGGAACTCATCGCCTACGACGACGTGGCCTTCGCCGACCTGGACCTGTCGGGAGTCGAGTACACCCTCGCCGAGGACGTCCTGACCTGGGACGCGATCCCGGCCGCCCTGACCGCCGAGGGGGTACCCGCCTTCGCCGACTTCTACGCCGAGGGTGAGGAGCTGGACCCGGTCACGCTCACCGTGGGTGTGTCCGAGGACGCCGACGTGCCCGGCGGTGACACCGGAGGCGACGGTGACGACGGCGGTGGCGGAGACGGGGACGGGGACGGCGGTGACGACGGCGGCGGTGACGGAGACGGCAAGCCGGGTCTGCCCAACACCGGCGTGGCCCTGACCGGTCTGCTCGTCGCGGCGGTCGTGGCGATCGGCGCCGGTGGTGCCGCGATGGTCGCGTCCCGCGGGCGCGCCCCCGCCGAGGCGACCACCGAGTCCGAGGGCTGATCCCGCCCCACCGCGCGGCGTCCCCGGCGCGGTGGAGACAGAACGGGGGACGGGAGGGCCCCAGCACACGTCCTGTGCTGGGGCCCTCCCGTCGGAGCACGAGGCGGGCGCTGGGAGGCGCCTACTTCACCAGCTCCTCGTAGGCCTTCTTGCACTCGGGGCACACGGGGAACTTCTTGGGGTCCCGGTTGGGGACCCACACCTTGCCGCACAGGGCGATCACCGGATTGCCCGTGACGGCGCTCTCGGTGATCTTGTCCTTTTGCACGTAGTGCGCGAAGCGCTCACGATCACCGTCGTCGTGCGAGGTGTCCGGCTTGGTTTCGCTGTCCGGCAGAACCTTGTTCAAGACATCCATCGGCATCGTTCCTCACACCTTTCCACGTCTGCGTTCCACGGTATAGGGTGCCGCGCACCTGACGGCGATCGTTCGGCGCCGCTCAGTTCAGCGTGGGGTCCTCCGGGTAGGTCGACAACAATGCCAGATCACCGCCCTGGCGCCGCAGCACACGCGACCACAGCCGTTCCGGAGCGATGGTGAAGACGTCGTCGGTGATCGCGGGGACGACGTACCAGGCGCCCTCGTCGATCTCTCCCGCCAGCTGACCCGCGCTCCACCCCGCGTAACCGGCGAAGACCCGGAACGCGCCCAGGGCTCCGCCCAGCAGTGACGGCGACTCGTCCAGGTCCACCACGCCCACGCCGTCCAGCCCCAGGTTCTGGTCGAGCCCCTCCAGCGGGGACCAGCCCGGTGGAGGGTCGTTGCTTCCCGCCACGCCCAGGGCGATCCCCGCCCCCTCGCCGACGGGGCCGCCCGAGAACATCACCGCGGGCTCGCTCGCGTAGGCGCCCCAGGGGGTGATGACCTCGTCGACGGAGGTGTCCAGAGGACGGTTGAGGATCACCCCGAGGGTGCCGTCGGCGGTGTCGTCCACGACGAACACCACCGAGCGGCGGAAGGAGTCCTCCTGGAGGAGAGGGGCGGCCACCAGAAGTCGCCCGGTCAGTCTTGGCTGGTCCATGGTGCACCCTTACCCAGGTTCACACCCCTACCCGGGGTTTCGTGAGTGGTGACCGCCCCTCTCCGCGGGCGCGTGTCCGAAGGTCAGTTCCCCCGGCCGCGCTGGGCGACCTCGCGCACGGCGGTGGCCACGTGCGCGGACAGGTCGGAGTGGAAGACGCTGGGGATGATGTAGTTCGGGCCGAGCTCGTCCTCGGTCACCACGTCGGCCAGGGCCTCGGCGGCGGCGACCATCATGTCCGAGGTGACCTCGTGGCTCTGGGCGTCGAGCAGGCCGCGGAAGAAGCCCGGGAAGACGAGCACGTTGTTGATCTGGTTCGGGTAGTCGCTGCGGCCGGTGGCGACGACGTCCGCGTGCAGGTGGGCGACCTCGGGGTCGACCTCGGGGTCGGGGTTGGCCAGCGCGAAGATGATCGAGCCGTCGTTCATCTCGGCGATGTCGTCACCGCTGAGGAGGTTGGGCGCGGAGACGCCGATGAAGACGTCCGCGCCGGCCACGGCGCCCCTGAGGTCGCCGGAGTAGCCCTCGGGGTTGGTGTGCTCGGCGATCCAGCGCAGGTTGTCGTCGAGCTGTTCGCGTCCCGTGTGCACGGCTCCGTGCACGTCGCAGACGATGACGTCCTTGGCCCCGGCGTGCATGAGCAGCTTGAGGATGGCGGTACCGGCCGCACCCGCGCCCGACATGGCGACGCGGACCTGGCTCAGCTCCTTGCCGACCACGCGCAGAGCGTTGCGCAGGGCGGCGAGCACGACGATGGCGGTGCCGTGCTGGTCGTCGTGGAAGACGGGAATGTCGAGCAGCTCGCGCAGGCGGGCCTCGACCTCGAAGCAGCGGGGGGCGGAGATGTCCTCCAGGTTGATCCCGCCGAAGCCGGGGGCCAGAACCTGGACGGTGCGAACGATCTCGTCGACGTCCTGGGTGTCCAGGGCGATCGGCCAGGCGTCGATGTCGGCGAAGCGTTTGAACAGGGCGGCTTTGCCCTCCATGACCGGCATGGCGGCCTCGGGACCGATGTTGCCCAGTCCGAGGACGGCCGAGCCGTCGGTGACCACGGCGACGCTGTTGCGCTTGATGGTCAGGCGGCGGGCGTCGTCCTTGTTGGCGGCGATGGCCTGGGAGACGCGGGCGACACCGGGGGTGTAGGCCATGGACAGCTCGTCGCGGTTGCGCAGCGGCACCTTGGAGGACATCTCGATCTTGCCGCCGAGGTGCATGAGGAAGGTCCGGTCACTGACCTTGTGGACGGTGACGCCCTCGACCGAGCCCAGGGCGTCGACGATCGCCTGGGCGTGGTCGGTGTCACGCGCGGCGCAGGTGACGTCGATCCGAATGCGCTCGTGCCCGGCGGCCGCCACGTCCAACGCGGTGATCATGCCGCCCACGTGCTCGACGGCGTTGGTGAGACTGCCGACGGCGCTGCCTCCCGCGTCCAGTTCGAGCCGGACGGTGAGGGAGTAGGAAACGCTGGGAAGGCTGGCCACGTGTTGCTCCTTGGCTCTTGCTTGGTGTCGTGCGTCCGTGGGGTACACGGACGGCCCCGTATGTCCCGGGGCGTCGGCGTTGACGTCGGCACCCGGGAGGCCCGCCCGTCGCCCACCACCGCCCAAGGGCCGCTTCGCGGCGGGTGGGACGCCCTCAACGGAGGCCCGTGGCGCAGAACCCCGTCCGGGTCCGGGGTGCGGACCCCGTCCCCGCGATCCGTCCGTTCCGGGCGGTGCGCCGTCCCCGCGCCGGGCGCGGCTTCGACACGCGTGTCCGCACGGCGGAACGTGGGTTGTCCTGCGTGCCCACTGCGCGCGGTGTCTCCATTCATGGTGCACCGCACGGTGGACCGCGGTCACGGCAGGGGGTTGGTTCGTGCACGCGACCGGGTCGCCTCACCCTACCCGAGTCAAGGCGAGATCGTCAGCAGTAGGCGACAATTCGACCTTCAGTAAAAAACTCCACAATTTTCCATGACTGGGGCGCAACCTCGGAGCGACGTCATGGGGACCGGCCGTCGCCGGGGCCCTCACCATCGGCGGCGTCATCGTTCCCGGTGCCGTCCGCCACACCGTCCGCCCTTCGGCCCCGGGCCGCGTGGACCACGACGTCCACACACGCCGGGATGGTCAGCGCGGTTCCGTCCAGGATCAGGTGGTAGAGCTCCGGGGAGGCGGGATCGACACGGTAGAAGCGGCGGACGTAGGCGGCACGGGCACGGTCGTTGTCGTCGAGCAGGCGGAGCGTGGGCGGGGTGTCGCACCAGTCGTAACCCCCGACCTCGTCGCGGTTCCCGGTCTCCCACAGCTCGCGGGCCCGGCGCAGGCGGGCCTGCCGGTCGCCGTCGACGCGCACGTGCAGGGCGGTGGGGTGGTCGGCCAGGACCACGGCGGCGGCGCGACCGAGCACCACTCCCCCGGCGTGGCCGACCTCATTGATGACGCGTTCGGTCTCCTCGACGAACTCGTGGTCGTACAACAGGCGGCCGTGGGTGTCGGTGGGCCCGCTCAGGGCGGTGTCCACGCCGCCGAGCGTGACCGTCGGAAGCCGCGCGGCACTGGCGAGGAGGCGTTCGAGCCCGCCCGGACTGCGGCCGTCGTGGCGCAGGGCCTCCTCCAGGGAGCAGCCGACGTGGGCCGCCACCGCGGTCGGAACGGCCCTGTCCAGGAAGGGGACCCCGAGTCGGGCGGCGACGGCGGGGCCGATCACGCCGCCTCCGGTACCGAAGGTCGCCGAGATCGTGACCACGGGGCCGCCGTCACGGGGAGCGTCGTCGTTCATGGGCACCTGCCGGGTCGCCATCGGGCCGTGCGACCCGCCGTCACCGGGTTCGTACCCGCTACCCGGTCGGCTACCCCGATGTCCACATGAGCAGAAGAAAGCGACGATTTACCGTTATGTCCAAGTATGTGACGCCCCGGGTATCGCCGGGTGCCGACGACGGGATTTCCCACCCGATGCCGGCACCCCGCGACGCCCCGGGACGTGCGCTCAGAACAGCGCCGAGGTGAGCTTGCGCCGGGCCGCGCCCACGCGCGGGTCGCCGGGCGGCAGCAGCTCGAAGAGCGTGAGCAGGTGGGTGCGCGCCTTGTTCCGGTCGTCGTCGCTGGTGCGCTTGACCGTGGTGATCAGGCGGTCGAACGCGTCCTCGAACTTGCCGCCGTACATGTCGATGTCGGCGACGGCGCACTGCGCGGCGACGTTCTCGGGGTCGTCGGCCGCGGCCTGGCGCACGGCACCGGCGTCCACGTCCTGCAGACGGCCGACCAGACGGACCTGGGCGAGCTTGAGCTTGGCCTCGACGTCGTCCGGGGAGGCCTCCACGGCCTTGGCGTAGGCGGCCTCGGCGGCGGCGAGGTCGCCGCGCTCCAGAGCGGCCTGGGCCTCGGCGTCGACCGGGTCGACGGCGGGCTGCTCGGGCTGCTGGGCCTCCTCCGCCGAGGGCTCGCCCTCGACGGTGCCGGGGTGGCCCGGGGGCAGCATGCCCTGCTCGGCGAGGGCGGAGAACACCTGGCCGAGCCAGTCGCGCAACTGCTCCTCCGTGGCCGGACCGGCGGGACCGGGCATGACCTGGCCCTGGACGGCCACGATGATCATCGGGGTCGTGGGCACGCGAAGGGCTTGGACGAGCTGCGGGCTGGCCTCGCTGTCGAGCTTGGCGAGGAACCAGTTGCCGCCGGAGGCGGAGGAGAGGCGGTCGAGGGCGCTCTCGACCTGTTTGGACTGCTCCGACCACCCGGCGAGCACGGCGAGGACGACCGGGGCGGACATCGACCGCTCCAGGACCTCGGCCTGGAAGTTCGCCTCGTCGACGTTGACGGCGTACGGGTTGGATCGACCGGCCGACTCCTCGGCGCGCTGCTTGGCCTCGCGTTCCAAGGCCGCCTTGCGCGCCCCGAGGTCAACCGCACTGTTCGGTGAAAAGTCCGAAGGCTGCATACTTCCATCCTGCCCCATGCGCGGAAGAGCGGGTGACGCCCGGAGGAAGCTGTGGAGGACGGGGCCGGACGGCCTCCCCCGCCCCGGCGTGGACGCGACCTGCCCGGGTGGGACCGGGGGCCTTCCCGAACCGGTCACCGGCCGCCGGGAAGTTCACTCCTCGACCTCGGCCTCGGCGGTGTTACGGGCATCGCGGGGTTCGTAGATATCGCCCGCCCGGAGGTACCGCATTCTGCCTTCTCCACGGCTCCACGCTGAACCAGACTGATCCGTCACCGCCAGGGACGCTGATATAACCACCTGGACAGCTCCTGCGCCTGACAACACCGCGACAACCTGTGAACCATGGGTGAGCTTCAGTGAGAGCTGCGACGGCTCCGGGAACTGCGCGGGCTGACACAGACCCGGGTGGCGAAGGAGCAGGGCCGGTTACAGCATGAACGGCGATCGGTGCGTGGAGGCCCGCGTAGCCACCGCCGGAGCCGACATCCGCGACAGGCGGAACCGCGACGCGGGCCACCTCTCCTTCCCCGCCTCCGAGTGGCCGCCCCTGGTGCGCGGGGCTCAGAAACGCGGGTCCTCGGTGTAGGTCCCGAACTCCTCCCCCATCGTGGCGCAGATCTCCCCCAGCGTGGCCTCGGCGCGGGCGGCGTCCATGATGAGCGGCACCAGGTTGCCGTCGTCGGCCCGAACGCCCTCCAGCAGACGGGCGAGGGCTCGGTCGACGGCGGCCCCGTCGCGTCGTTCGCGGCGATCGGCGAGCTCCCTCTTCTGCTCTCGCTCGACCTCGTGGCTGATCCGCAGGATGTCCAGCTCCCCGGACACCGTGCTGGTGTGGCAGTTGACCCCGACGATCCGCTTGTCGCCCTTCTCCAGCGCCTGCTGGTACTGGAAGGCCGCCTCGGCGATCTCGGAGTTGAAGTACCCGTTCTCGATCCCCGCGAGGATGCCGGAGGTCATCGGCCCGATCTCGTGCTCCGCCCCGCGCCCGCCGCCCATGCGCAGGATCTGTGCGAAGATCCGCTCCGCCTCCGCCTCCAGCTCGTCGGTGAGCGACTCCAGGTACCAGGAGCCGCCGAGCGGGTCGGCGACGTTGGCCACCCCGGTCTCCTCCATGAGCACCTGCTGAGTGCGCAGCGCGATCTCGGCGGACTGCTCGGTGGGCAGCGCCAGGGTCTCGTCGAGCGCGTTGGTGTGCAGGGAGTTGGTCCCGCCGAGCACGGCGGCGAGCGCCTCGACGGCGGTGCGCACCACGTTGTTGTACGGCTGCTGGGCGGTCAGCGACACCCCCGCGGTCTGGGTGTGGAACCGCAGCCACCGCGCCTTCTCGGTGGTGGCCCCGTAGGTGTCGCGCATCCACCGCGCCCAGATCCGGCGGGCGGCGCGGAACTTGGCGATCTCCTCGAAGAAGTCGATGTGGGCGTCGAAGAAGAACGACAGACCCGGCGCGAACCGGTCGACGTCCAGGCCGCGGGACAGGCCGAGTTCCACGTAGCCGAACCCGTCGGCGAGCGTGTAGGCGAGCTCCTGTGCCGCCGTGGCCCCCGCCTCGCGGATGTGGTAGGCGGGC
>NZ_ANBC01000579.1 GCF_000341125.1 Nocardiopsis lucentensis DSM 44048
GACAGAGGCTTGTACGCCGGGATGTGCTCGGCGCAGTACTCCATGAGGTCGCCGATGAGGCGCAGGTGCGGCTTCGGCGGGTACAGCCACTCCTTCTGGGCGATGTACTCCTTGAAGATGTCGGTCTGGAGCGTGCCGTTGAGCGTGCCGATATCCACCCCCTGCCGCTCGGCGGCGACGAGGTACATGCAGAACACGGGGACGGCCGGGCCGCTGATCGTCATCGACGTGGTCGTCCCGTCGAGCGGGATGCCCTCGAAGAGCAGGTCCATGTCGGCGACCGAGTCGATCGCCACCCCGCAGTGCCCGACCTCGCCCAACGCGTGCGGTGAGTCGGAGTCGTGCCCCATGAGGGTGGGCATGTCGAAGGCCACGGAGAGCCCGCCGCCACCGGAGGCGAGGATCATCCGGTAGCGCTCGTTGGTCTGGCGGGCGTTGCCGAACCCGGCGAACTGGCGGATGGTCCAGGTACGCCCCCGGTACCCGGTGGCGTACAGACCGCGCGTGTAGGGGTACTCGCCCGGCCAGCCGATCCGCTCGAAACCGGGGACCTCGGAGCCGGGGGGCGGACCGTACACGGGCTGGAGGGGGCGCCCGGACAGGGAGCTGAAGTCCGCGTCGCGCACCCGGGCGGAGTCGTAACGGCGCTGCCAGCGTTCACGACCCGACTCGATCTCCTCGGATCCGCCGTTGGGAGTGGGCCCCGGTGTGGTGTCCGTCATACCAAGATAGTAGGACGTCCAAGTAAGTCTGTACAGAAGGCGCGCCCATGGCGCTTCCTCGGCGCCGGACGGGCGTCAGCGACCCTCGGCGACGACGGGTTCGGGGAAGTCCCCGAAGTCGATCCTGAGCTTGGTGAACATCTCGTGCATCCGCCAGAGCTCCTCGTCGGAGTAACAGCCCAGGGCGAAGTCCATGTTCATGAGCGCGTTGGTCGCCTCCTCGGTGACCTCGCGCCCGGCGTCGGTGATCTCGGCCAGGACACCGCGGCCGTCGCTCGGGTTGGGACGACGGCGGACGAGCCCCTGCCCCTCCAGCCGGTCGATGGTGTTGGTGACGCTGGTCGGGTGCACCATGAGCCGCTCACCGATCTTGCCGAGCGGCAACGCGCCCGAGGTGCTGAAGGTGAGCAGGACCAGGGCCTCGTAGCGGGCGAAGGTCAGGCCGAACGGCTTGAGGGCGCCGTCCAGCTCCCCGATCAGGATCTGCTGGGCGCGCATGACGGAGGTGACGGCGGCCATGGCGGGCGAGGCGCCCCACCGACGCGTCCAGTTGTCGTGCGCGCGCTCGATCGGGTCGAACGGAAGATTCAACGGGTTTCCCACTCCGCCACTCTAACCGGGCCGTCTCAACCCGCCGTGCGCTCCTCGGACGGAATGCTACTCACGGGTAGACATCGGCGCCGACGGCGGCGACCCGGATCACACCGGAGAGGGTCCGCCGCCGGGGAGGCCGACGGACAGCGGTACAAACCCGTCGGGACCCGCCCTGCGATGCGCTCGAATACCACTCGATCCAGAGGAAGACAAGATGCCCCCCTGGCCGCAAGGGGACAGTTGGGGCACCCGATACCGGTCCGGCCTCCCAGCTCGGAAAAGCCGGCTTGACCCAGGAGTCAACGCGCTCCACCCCCGGGGAAGGCGAAAAAAGGCCCCGCGCTCTCATTGACTCGTGAGGAAACTATTAGTTAAGTTTCCTAAAAATTAGTTCCCCCACGTCAGAGACGCTATGGCCCGCTCACCACCGTCCTTGACCTCACTCAGATCCGACGCATCACCACTCCGCAAGGACTCCCTCCGCTGCCCGGAGCGCCCGCTCCCCTGCGGTCAGCCCACAGTCCCTCCCCCCATACTGGAGACCCCTCCGTGAGAGCACGCCATCTGAGAAACCGGCTCGCCGCGTTGGCCGCGGCACTGCTGGTGGCCCCCCTGGCCCTGGCCCCGACACCGGCCGCCGCGGCACCCGGCGAGGTGACCGTCACCTACGTCGAGACGTCCCGTTGGGACAGCGGTTACGGCGGACAGATCACCATCCAGAACGAGACCACCAGTGATCTCACCGACTGGACGGTGAGCTTCGACACCCCGTCCGGTGTCCAGATCACCAGCCTGTGGAACGCCGTCCACACCGTGAACGGCAACACCCACACCCTTACGCCGCCGTCCTGGGGCGCGCCCGTTCCCGCGAACGGGTCGTACCAGATCGGCTTCAACGGCACCCACGGCGGCGGTGACACCACCCCGGTCAACTGCACGGTCAACGGCTCCCCCTGCTCCGGCGACCCCGGCGAACCCGACACCGAGGCGCCGTCCACGCCCGGCGGTCTGACCGTGGGCGAGGTCACCTCGAACACCGTCGCCCTGTCCTGGGACGCGGCCACCGACAACGTCGGCGTCGCGGGCTACGAGATCGTCTCCGGCGGCCAGGTCGTGCGTTCCGTCAACGGGGACACCCTCACCGCCACGGTCGGCGGCCTGGAACCCCTGACCGAGTACAGCTTCACGGTGCGCGCCTACGACACCTCCAACAACCGCGGCGCGGACAGCGCCGCGGTCACCGCGACCACCCTCGAGGGCGGCGGCACCACCCCGACCGGCGAGCGCCGCGTCGCCTACTTCACCCAGTGGGGCATCTACGACCGGGGCTACCTGGTCCGCAACCTGGAGACCTCCGGCACCGCCGCGAACCTCACCCACATCAACTACGCCTTCGGCAACATCAACGCCAACGGCGAGTGCTTCATGGCCAACCAGCTCGGCCAGGGTGACGCCTGGGCCGACTACGGCCGCTCGTTCCGCGCCGACGAGAGCGTCGACGGTGTCGCCGACACCTGGAACCAGGACCTGCGCGGCAACTTCAACCAGCTGCGCAAGCTCAAGGAGATGTACCCCGACCTGAAGGTCAACATCTCCCTCGGCGGCTGGACCTGGTCCGAGCACTTCTCCGACGCCGCCCTCACCCCCGAATCCCGACAGCGCATGGTCAGCTCCTGCATCGACCAGTTCCTGCGCGGGAACCTGCCCATGTTCGACGGCGCCGGCGGCCCCGGCGCGGCCGCCGGAATCTTCGACGGCATCGACCTCGACTGGGAGTGGCCCGGCAGCGCCGGNTCTACCTGCGCGGCGATCTGCCCGTCATCGACGGCGCGGGGGGAGAGGGTTCGGCCTACGGGATCTTCGACGGCATCGACCTCGACTGGGAGTGGCCCGGCAGCGCCGG
>NZ_ANBC01000580.1 GCF_000341125.1 Nocardiopsis lucentensis DSM 44048
GCGGACACCGACCGCGAGTACGAGCTGACCGCGTTCCTGCCCGCGGGTACCTGGCGGATCGATCTCGGCTACGAGCTCGACGAGCTCATGACCGACTTCGACTTCGTCACCCTCCAGGGCTACGACTACCACGGCACCTGGGAGAGCACGACCAACCACCAGTCCAACCTGGTCGGCGATCCGGCGGACGGGGGACCCGTCATCTCCACGCGGGACACGGTCCAGGCCTACGTCGACCGCGGTGTCGACCCGGCCGACATCGTCCTGGGCGTGCCCTTCTACGGGCAGGGCTGGACCGGCGTCGACCCCGGCCCGAACGGGGACGGCCTCTTCCAGAACGCGACCGGCCCGGCCCGGGGCGACGCGCGCTGGTCGGCTCTCAAGGAGCTGGAGGGCTTCGACCTGTACCGGAACGACGACCTGGGTACGGCCTGGCTCTACGACGGCAACACCTTCTGGACCTACGACGACGAGACCGCCATGGCCCGGAAGACCGAGTGGGCCGTCGACAACGGCCTCGGCGGTGTCATGGTCTGGTCGATCGACGGCGACGACGCCGACGGCAGCCTCATGGCCGCCATCGACACGGCACTGGTCGAGAACCGGTGACCACGGACTCCCGGGCGGATTCCTCCGCTCCGGGACGGGCGTCGGTGCTCTGATCCGGGGAGCACCGCCGCCCCGGCCGACGCGGACCGATGTGCGACGGTCCGCGTCGGCCCCTCTCATGTCCGGGGACCCGAACGCCCCCCCGGGGGGCGGCGCCCGGCGTGTTCGGGGTCAGGACCTCACCGGGGGTCGGCGCCCAGGTCCTCGAGCAGGAGGTCGGCCGCGGTGTAGGGATCGCGCTCCCCCTCCGCGACCTCCTTGGCCAGGGCGTCCAGACCGCCGTTCTCACCCACCCCGCCCATGCGTGAGCGCAGCAGGTCGAGCGCGATCCCCTGGACCTCCTCGCGGGCGCGGGCACGCCGCCGCGAGGTGAGTCCACCCGTGGACTCCAGATGGGACCGGTGCTGGTCCACCCGCTCCCACAGCTCCTCGGTGCCCTCGCCCTCGGCGGCCACGGTCATGACGATCGGCGGCTTCCACTCCTCGTCGGTCCGGTCCACCATCGCCACCATCTGCCGCAGTTCGCGCAGGGTGACCCGGGCGCCGTCCCGGTCGGCCTTGTTCACGGCGAAGACGTCGGCCACCTCCAACACCCCCGCCTTGGCCGCCTGGACCGAGTCGCCCATCCCCGGGGCGCACAGCACCACGGTGGTGTCCGCCAGCCCGGCGATCTCGACCTCGGCCTGACCGACGCCGACCGTCTCCACCAGGATCACGTCGAACCCCGCCGCGTCCAGGACGCGCAGCGCGTGCGGCGCCGCCCAGGACAGTCCGCCCAGGTGCCCTCGGTTGGCCATGGAGCGGATGTAGACGCCGGGGTCGGTGAAGTGCTCCTGCATCCGCACGCGGTCCCCGAGCAGGGCACCGCCGGTGAACGGCGAGGAGGGGTCCACCGCGAGCACCGCGACCGACAGCCCCCGGGCGCGGACCACGCGCACGACGGCGTTGGTCGTCGTGGACTTGCCCACCCCCGGGGCCCCGGTGAAGCCGACCACACGCGCCCGCCCGGTGTGCGGGGCCAGGGCCGCCATGATGCCGCGCAGCTCCGGCGCCCCGTTCTCGACCAGGGTGACCGCGCGGGCCAGTGCCCTGCGGTCGCCCTCCCGAAGCCGTTCCACCAGGCGGGCTGCGTTCATGGGACTCCTCGTCGGTTCGGCCCCGGCCGGGACCCGATGGGTCGTGCCTACTGCGCGGGCACCGTGAACAGCAGGGCGTCGCCCTGGCCGCCGCCACCGCACAGGGCGGCCGCGCCGAGCCCACCGCCACGACGGCGCAGCTCGTGGACCAGGTGCAGGGCGATGCGGGCACCGGAGGCGCCGATCGGGTGACCGATCGCGATGGCACCGCCGTTGACGTTGACGATGTCCTCGGAGACGCCCAGGTCCTTCGTCGACTGGATGCCCACCGCGGCGAAGGCCTCGTTGATCTCGATCAGGTCGAGGTCCTCGACGGCCCGTCCGGCCTTGGTCAGCGCGTGCTGGATGGCGTTGGAGGGCTGGGAGTGCAGGGAGTTGTCCGGACCGGCGACGTTGCCGTGCGCGCCGATCTCGGCGAGGACCGGCGCCCCGAGCTCCTCGGCCTTGGCCCGGCTCATCACGACCACGGCGGCGGCGCCGTCGGAGATCTGCGATGAGGTTCCGGCGGTGATGGTGCCGTCACCGTCGAAGGCCGGGCGCAGCTTGGCCAGGCTCTCGACGGTGGTGTCGGGACGGACGCCCTCATCGGTCCCGAAGACGACCGGGTCGCCCTTGCGCTGCGGAATCTGCACGGGGACGATCTCGTCGGCGAAGCGGCCCTCGGCCGCGGCCGCGGCGGCCCGCTGGTGGGAGCGGGCGGCGAAGGCGTCCTGCTCCGCGCGGCCGATGCCGAGCTTGGCGTTGTGCCGCTCGGTCGAGGCGCCCATGGACTCGTTGTCGAAGGCGTCGGTGAGACCGTCGTGCGCGGTGGCGTCCAGGACCTCGACGGAACCGTACTTGAAGCCCTTGCGCGACTTGGGCAGCAGGTGCGGGGCGTTGGTCATGGACTCCATGCCGCCCGCGACCACGACGTCGAACTCGCCCGCGGTGACGAGCTGGTCGGCGAGGGCGATCGCGTCCAGACCGGACAGGCACACCTTGTTGATGGTGACGGAGGGAACGCTCATGGGAATTCCCGCCTTCACGGCGGCCTGGCGGGACGGGATCTGCCCGGCACCGGCCTGGAGCACCTGTCCCATGACCACGTATCCGACCTGTTCACCGCTGATACCGGCACGCTCCAGGGCGGCCTTGATCGCGAAGCCGCCCAGGTCGGCGGCGGAGAACCCGGCGAGGGAGCCGAGAAGTCTGCCGGTGGGGGTCCGTGCCCCACCGACGATGACGGAACCGGGCATCTTAACTGGCCTCCATGTGATCGGTGACGCACCTGGTCTGCAACGATACCCACACAGCGTTCGGCGACATCCGAGAGGTTCACGCTCATGAGTGACGCACCCGCCCCCACCGCCCCCTTCTCCGGTCTCACCAGGCTCGACCATGTGGGCATCGCGTGCCGCGACCTCGACGCCTCGATCGAGTTCTACCGCAGCACCTACGGCTTCGAGGTCGAGCACGAGGAGGTGAACGAGCAGCAGGGGGTCCGCGAGGCGATGCTCCGGATCAACGGCACGGACGACGGTGGCGCCACCTATCTGCAACTGCTCGAGCCCACCCGCCCGGACTCCCCCGTGGCGAAGTTCCTCGACCGCAACGGCGAGGGCGTGCACCACGTGGCCTTCGGCACCTCCGACGTGGCCGCGAGCGCCGCGACGGTGGGGAAGCGCGACGTGCGCGTCCTGGACGCCGAGCCGCGCCACGGGACGATGGGGTCGAGCATCGTGTTCCTGCACCCGAAGGACTGCGGAGGGGTGCTCACCGAGCTCGTGCAGAGCGCCGAGTGACAGTCGCTGGGTCTGCTTTGGTCCTCCGCCGCGCTTCGGACCGTGTTCGGGCGCCCGAACGGCAACCCCCTGGGGTGGCCGCCCGGACGGAAAAGTCACGGGGACGTTCCGGACACGTCACGGCTTGGGTCGTGGGGGACGAGTTGCCCACAGGCCCACCGGAAGTTACCCGAAACCCTCTTCCCAGGCGTTCCACGCTTGATAAAGTCGCCTAGCCGCCGGAGTGTTCTTCCGGCCGAGGTTCATGTCTTGCAGTCCGGTAGCCGCACACCTGGATACCGCCCGTCCACCGGGGACGACGCGGCCGCCGTCCGCCGCCCCCCGGCCGCTCGCAAGTTAGCCGTCTCGCACCCGTTCAGGATTCCGCCACATGTCGTCAAACAACATTGACTCCCAACTCAACAACATCTTCAACGAGGACAACACCCCGCCCGAATTCGACGTGGTGCTGCGTGGCTACGACCGCACCCAGGTGGACGACTACGCGGCCAGCCTGCGCGGCGAGCTGGAGGAGTCCAACAAGAAGATCGAGAAGTTCAAGGCCGAACTGGGCGCCAAGAACCGCCAGCTCCAGGAGCGCGAGCGCCCCTCCTACTCCGGCCTGGGCTCGCGGATCGAAGAGCTGCTGCGCCTGGCGGAGGAGCAGGCCAACGAGCTCGTCCAGAGCGCCCAGATCGACGCCAACGACATCCGTTCGGCCGCCAAGATCGAAGCCGCCGAGATGCGCGCCGCCGCCGAGTCGGAGGCGACCGAGGTGCGCACCCTCGCCCAGCGCGAGGCCGACGAGCAGCGCCAGACCGCCGAGTCCGAGGCCGAGGAGATCACCACCACGGCCCGCCGCGAGGCCGACGAGCTGGCCTCCACCACCGAGCGCGAGGTTCAGAAGAAGCGCTCCGCCGTCGACCACGAGATCGCGGAGAAGCGCGCCACGTTCGAGGGTGAGATCGCCAAGCTGCGCACCACCACCGAGCGCGAGTGCGCCCAGGCGCGCGCCGCCGCCAAGCGCGAGCGGGACGAGACCATCCAGGCCGCCAAGAGCCAGGCCGAGGAGCTGCGCAAGAACGCCGAGCGGGCCGCCGCCGAGTCCGAGGCGCGTCGGACCGAGGCCGAAGACCAGTTCGAGCTCCAGCTCGCCGACCGCCGTGCCGAGGCCGAGCGCCAGGACGCCGAGCGGCTGGCCGCCGCCCAGGCCGCCACCCAGAAGATGGTCAGCGAGGCCGAGGAGCGCGCCAACAGCGCCGAACAGCGGGCCACCAAGGCCAGTCAGCAGGCCGAGCAGACCCGCCGCGACGCCGAGAACCACGCCAAGCAGCTGGTCGGCAACGCCAAGAAGAACGCCGCGCAGATCGAGTCGGAGGCCAAGTCGAAGGCGGAGCACCAGCTCTCCGACGCCAAGGCTGAGGCCAACCGGATCATGACGGCCGCCAAGAAGGAGGTCGACGACCTCAACGCGCAGCGCGACAGCATCCAGTCGCACCTCCAGCAGCTGCGTCAGCTGCTCGGCGGCGGGGGCGCACCGGCCCCCGCTCCGGCCGCCCCGGCTCCCGCCGCGATCGCCCCGCAGGAGAGCCCGGCTCCGGCCGAGGAGGCCAAGCAGCCCGCCCACTCCGGCAAGGGCTCCGACGACGAGGACTGGTGGCAGGAGTAGCGGAGGAACCCTGGGGCCTGTTCCTCTGAACGGTCACCCCAGGGGTTCGCCGTTCGGTCCGAAGCACAGCGGAGGACCACAGCGAACACAGCTCGGGCGCCGGCAGGGTGCTGCACGACGAGGCGAGCCGCGAGCGAGGAACGAGCGGCAGGGGGGGGCGAGGAGGATGCGTCCCTGCCTCGAGAGGCGCCCGAACACGGTCCGAAGCGCAGCGGAGGACCACAGCGAACACCGCGAGGGGCCCGCGTCCGAATCACCTTCGGACGCGGGCCCCTCGTGTGTCGTTGGTGAAGGCGCGGGTCAGCCCAGGGGGGCGACGTCCTTCTCGTGGGGCCCGTCCCACTCGGTGGGCAGCGGATGAGCGGCCGGGTTGACGTTCCGGACGATCTCGTCCAGCACCCGGCGCACGTACGGCTCCCCCACCCACAGGTGCCGAGCGCCATCCACCCCGATGATCCGTGCCTGAGTGAGCGGGGCGAACCGCTCGCGCGCCTCGTCGGGGCGCAGGTAGTCGTCGTGCTCAGGCACCAGCGCGACCACCGGCTTGCCCGAGTCCGCCCACACCTTCATGTCCGCCTCACCCGCGCGGTGCAGCGGCGGGGACAGCAGGATCGCTCCGGTCACCTGCGGGTCGCACCCCCACTTGAGCGCCAGCTCGGTCCCGAAGGACCAGCCGAGCAGCCACGGGTCGGGCAGGCCCTCGAACTCGGTGAACTCGATGGCGGCGAGGACGTCGTGCCGCTCGGTCTCGCCCTCGCCGAAACCGCCCTGGCTGGTGCCGTGACGCGAGGTGGTACCGCGGGTGTTGAACCGCAGCACGGCGACATCGGCCAGGGCGGGCAGGCGGAAGGACGCCTTGCGCAGGACGTGGCTGTCCATCATGCCCTCGGCGGTGGGCAGCGGGTGCAGGCACACCAGGGTGGCCACGGGGTCGCGGCCCTCTGGTGTGGCCAGCTCACCGACCAGTTCCAGGCCGTCGGCGGTGTGCAGGGTGACGGGTCTGCGCACGGCGGGAAGCACCGTGGTGGCTCGGATCTCCATGGCTCCTCGAATCCGGGTCGGGCCTCAGTGGCGGGGGGACCTGCGGGCACGCCGGTCCCAGCAGGAGGAATGCCAGTGCCTCCGGTCGTCGCCGTCGCCGTAGGGGCGCCAGGCCACGACGTGGGCCATACCCACGGGAATCTCCTGGACGCACCCGGGGCAACGGTAGACCTTGGTGGCGGACGCACCGGGGATCCGGCGCGTGACCCACTCCCCGTCGGGACCGGTCTCCCGGCGCTGCCCCCCGGTGATGCGCAGCATCAGAGCATCCTCGTCGGGCGGTCCTGCGGGACCGCCGCGACCCCGGGAGGACTTACGGCGGGGGGAGTTACGGCGCGGGCTCACGTGTTCCAGGGTAGAAGAGGCCGATCAGTGGCCGCCGC
>NZ_ANBC01000581.1 GCF_000341125.1 Nocardiopsis lucentensis DSM 44048
ACACGCTCGTATGGGGCTCGGGGCGGGCGCGCGGAACCCGGTACGCCCCTCGCTGTGCCTATGACGGCCTCGCGAGCTCAGCCGGGGCTCAGTGGTCGTGGCCCTCGTGCTCGATGTCGGGCAGCTGGTCCACCAGCAGCGGCGCGGGTACCGCGATGCTGGTCAGGCTGTACTCGCTCATCGCGACCAGGGTGGTGACGACGGACTCGGCACCGCGCTCCTCCAGCAGTTCGGTGGGGCCCTTGGGGTAGCCGCAGCCGAACCGCATGGCGGTGTCGACATCGCGGGCGGAGGCGTAGCCGTCGCCGATCATGCGCAGGGCGTCGTCGATCTGGGGGGCGACGAGCATCTCGCCCAGGTCCAGGTTCTCCTCCTCACGGACCATCTCCGCGAAGCGGCCCGTGGGCTGGGGTTCGGCGGGGTCGTCCTGACCCGTGTAGAAGCCCTGGCCGGACTTGCGGCCGAGGCGCCCGGCGGCCACCATGCGGCGCAGCAGCGGGGCGGCGACGTAGCGCGGTTCGCGGTACTCCTCCCAGAGCACGTCCATGACGGCCAGGCACACGTCCAGGCCGACCAGGTCGGCGAGGGTGAGCGGGCCCATGGGGAGTCCGGCGGCCTTCTGGACGGAGGCGTCGATCTCCTCGCGAGTGGCCACACGGCGCTCGTACAGGCGGATGGCGTCGTTGATGTAGGGGACCAGGAGCGCGTTGGCCACGAACCCGGCCCGGTCGCCGACCGTGACGGGGGTCTTGCCGATGCGCTTGGCGACCTCGGTGACGATGTCGACGGTCTCCTCGCTGGTGGAGACGGTCGTGACCACCTCGGCCAGCTTCATGACGGGGGCCGGGTTGAAGAAGTGCAGCCCGACGACCTTCTCGGGACGACCGGTGAGCGCGGCGATCTCCGTGACGGACAGGGAGGAGGTGTTGGTGGCCAGGATCGTCCCCGGGGGGCAGATCCTGTCCAGGTCACCGAAGACGTCGCGCTTGATCGCCATCCTCTCCGGCACGGCCTCGACGACGAAGTCGGCGTCCGCGAGGTCCTCACGTGAGGTGGTGAACGTCAGGCGGGCGTCGATCGCCGCGCGCTCCTCCTCGGTGATCTTGCCCCGGCTCACGGCCCGGGAGAGGGACGTGTCGACGTGGCCGCGGCCGCGGTCGAGGGCGGCCTGGTCGATTTCGACCCCGGTGACGTCGAACCCCGCACGGGCGAACACCTCAGCGATGCCCGCGCCCATCGTGCCGAGTCCGACGACACCGACCTTCTCAAATTCCTGCACCATGCGCCCCACCTTAGACGGAGGCGCGGCCCAGCACGGGGGCGGGACCACGCACTTTCTGGTTCGCGGCCCCCCCCC
>NZ_ANBC01000582.1 GCF_000341125.1 Nocardiopsis lucentensis DSM 44048
AGGCACACGGTCGGGGTTCGGGGCGGGGCCGCCAGCCCTAGGTTACTCTCCAGTAACCCACCGGGTGGCACCAGCGTGGACGGTGTCACCCGACTTCCGGCCCGTGGGCTTCACGGAAGGCGGTAACGTGGCCGCCGTGCGTCTCGTCATCGCCCGGTGCAGCGTCGACTACGTCGGCCGACTCACCGCCCACCTGCCCATGGCTCCCCGCCTGATCCTCATCAAGGCGGACGGGAGCGTGTCCATCCATGCCGACGACCGCGCGTTCAAGCCGCTCAACTGGATGAACCCGCCGTGCAAGCTCCGTGAGGAGACCGTCGCCGACGGACCCGACGTCTGGACGGTCACGCACAGCAAGTCCGGTGAGAAGCTCGTGCTGACCGTCGAAGAGGTCATGCACGACACCTCACACGAACTCGGCAAGGACCCCGGGCTCCAGAAGGACGGCGTCGAGGCGCACCTCCAGGAGCTGCTCGCCGAACACATCACCACGCTCGGCGACGGCTACACGCTGATCCGCCGCGAGTACCCCACCGCGATCGGCCCGGTCGACATCCTGTGCCGTGACGGGCGGAGCGCGACCGTGGCCGTGGAGCTGAAGCGGCGCGGCGACATCGACGGCGTCGAGCAGCTGACCCGCTACCTGGAGCTGCTCAACCGGGACCCGCAACTGGCCCCCGTGCGCGGCGTGTTCGCCGCCCAGGAGATCAAGCCGCAGGCGCGTGTGCTCGCCGAGGACCGCGGGATCTCGTGCGTGGTGCTCGACTACGACGAGCTGCGCGGGATCGAGCCGGACACCCTCCGCCTGTTCTGAGCCCCTCCGCGGCCGGTGTCCTCCGTTCGGAGGACACCGGCCGNCGCGCCAGGATCGGGGTATGGAGACCGAACACCGCGGACCCGTCGTCGAGGTACGCGGACTACGCAAGGAGTACGGCGGCCGCCCGGCCGTCGACGGCCTCGACCTGACCATCGCCCGTGGCGAGGTGTTCGCCCTGCTCGGCCCGAACGGCGCGGGCAAGTCCACCACCACGGAGATCCTCACCGGCTTCCGGACCCGCGACGCGGGAACGGTACGCGTGCTGGGCGCCGACCCGGGCCAGGCGACACGCCGGTGGCGCTCGCGCGTCGGCGTCGTGTGGCAGAACGAGACCGAGGTCCCCCAACTGACCGTCTCGGCGGTGGTCCGGCACTTCGCCGGGTACTACCCCCGGTCGCGCGACATGGACGAGGTGCTCGCCCTGACCGGGCTGGCCGAGCGGTCCGACGCCCTCGTGGCCGCACTGTCCGGTGGCCAGCGGCGACGCCTGGACGTGGCCCTGGGCATCGTGGGCCGCCCCGAGGTCCTCTTCCTCGACGAGCCCACCACCGGCTTCGACCCCGGAGCGCGCCGCGACTTCTGGCGGATGGTCCGGGGCCTGGCCGAGGACGGCACCACCATCGTGCTGACCACCCACTACCTGGAGGAGGCCGAGGCGCTGGCCGACCGGGTGTGCGTGATCACCGAGGGTCGGATCCGCTCCGAGGGCACCCCGGCCTCGCTGGGCGGGCGGTCCCGTGCGCGGACCGTCGTCACCTGGCTGGACGAGAACGGCGAGCGGCGCGACGTTCGGACCGACGAACCGACCCGGGTGGTGCGGGACCTGATGGAGACCCACACCGGGGAGATCCCGGGACTGACCGTGCACCGCCCCACTCTGGAGGAGACCTACCTCGGGCTGATCGGTGCCGACACACCCACCACAGAGCCGACGGAGGTACCGGCGTGACCACGATGACCACCGGGGAACGCCCGCTGCCCGGTCCGCTGCGGATCGGACTGTCCCGGGCCTGGCTGGAGGTGCGCGAGTTCACCCGGCACTGGGAGAGCGTGGCGTTCACGTTCGCGCTCCCCGCCCTCATCCTGCTGTTGTTCGGGACGATCTTCGACGGCGCCACCGGGACGGAGATACCCGCGGCCGACTTCTACCTCCCCGGTCTGATCGCGATGGGCCTGATGTCGGTCAGCTTCCAGAACCTGGCCATCGCGATCACCCTGGAGCGCGACAACGGAACCCTGCGACGGCTGCGCGGCACGCCGATGCCCCCGTCGGCCTACTTCGTCGGCAAGACCGCACTGGTGTTCGTGCTGGCGCTGGGCCAGGTCGCGGTCCTGCTGGCGATCGCGGTCGGGGTGTACGGCGCCGACCTTCCCGCTGGTCCGAAGGCGTGGGCCACGATGGCCTGGGTGTTCGTCCTCGGCACGATCGCCTGCTCCCTGCTGGGGATCGCGTTCAGTTCGCTGGCCCGCAGCGCCAAGAGCGCCTCCGCCATCGTGATCGTCCCCTTCCTGGCGTTGCAGTTCACCTCGGGTGTGTTCGTTCCGCTGATGGTGCTCCCCGACTGGCTGGTGAACGTGGCCTCACTGTTCCCCCTGAAGTGGATGGCGCAGGGTATGCGCGCCGCCTTCTACCCGGCGGAGGCGGCGGCACTGGAGCCGGGCGGGTCCTGGGACCTGACGACGGCGGGCGCCGTTCTGGGAGTGTGGTGTGTGGTCGGCCTCGCCCTGACGCTGGCCACGTTCCGTTGGAAGACGGGGAAGGACGGCTAGGCGGCGATGACGGAGGAACGGGAGGACGACCACGCCTGGCACGTGGACCGGGCCTGGGGCACCTACTTCACGGGGTCGACGGCGGTGATCGCCGTGATCGCGGTCATGACCGGCGACGGCTGGCGGGGTTGGGTCACGGCCGCACTCCTCGGCGGTGTGGTCGTCTGGTACCTCCTCCTCGGGCGCCGTCTGCTGCGCCCGCAGGAGTTCCACGGCAGCCCGCACACGATCCCGTTCCTGGCCGGTCTGGTCGCGCTGATGGTCCCGGCCCTCGTCCTCACCCCGACGGCCACCTTCGCCATGTTCTCCGTCTCGCCGCTCGTCTTCATGACCGGCGGCGCGTGGCTGGGCACGGCGACCGCCGCCGCGCTCCTGTTCGGTCCGATCCTGTTCCGACTCGTCTCCGGCTCCCTCCCTTGGGAGGCAGCGGCACCGGAGCTGCTCATCTTCCTGGTCATCCTGTTCTTCTCGCTGTGGTTCGCCCGCTGGTTCGAACGGGTGATCGTGCAGAGCCACGAGCGCGCCGACCTCATCGCGGCGCTGCGCACCAGCCGGGAGGAAAGCACCCGCCTGTCCGAGGAGGCGGGTGCCCTCGCCGAGCGCGAACGACTGGCCCGTGAGCTGCACGACACGCTCGCCCAGGGGCTGACGAGCATCATCGCGCTCAGCCAGGCGGTCGAGTCGGAGCTGGAGACCGACCCCGACCTGGCGCGGCGGCACCTGGCGCTCATGCGCGAGACGGCCACCGAGAACCTCGCCGAGGCGCGCGCCATCGTGGCCGCCCGTCAACCGGTCCAGTTGGAGAACGAGACCCTGGAGGCGGCGCTGTCCCGCCTCACAGAGCGGTTCGGCCGCGAGTTGGGCGTCACCGCGCGGCTGAGCGTGAACGGCGATCCCGTCTTCCTGCCCGGCGCCCACCAGGTGTGCCTGCTGCGCACGGCTCAGGAGGCGCTGGCCAACGTCCGCAGGCACGCCCGAGCCGGGCGGATCGGCGTGACGCTCGGTTTCGCCCCGGAGTCGGTGGAGCTGTCCGTGACCGACGACGGGCGGGGCTTCACCCCGCTCCCCGACTCGCGCGGACACGGCCTGCCCGGGATGCGCGCCCGGGCGGAGGCACTCGGCGGTCGGGTCCACGTCGCGAGCGCGGCGGGCACGGGCACGACCGTGCGCCTACTCCTTCCGCTGGATCCGGAACCGGGGGACCCGGCCGCCCCTGCGGCACCCGACTCCGCCTGTGAGAGGAGGGCCGTGCCGTGAAGGTCCGCGTCCTGCTGGTCGACGACCACCCCGTGGTCCGGGAGGGCATCCGGGGGATGCTCGGCGCCGAGGCCGACCTGGAGATCGTCGGTGACGCCGCCAGCGGCCCCGAAGCGGTGGCCCGGGCCGCCGCGCTCACCCCCGACGTGGTCCTCATGGACCTGCGCATGCCCGGCGGTGACGGGGTGGCGGCCACCGAGCGCATCCGCTCCGAGCATCCCGACTGCCACGTCCTCGTGCTCACCACCTACGACACCGACACCGACATCCTGCGCGCGGTGGAGGCCGGGGCCACCGGATACCTGCTCAAGGACACGCCCCGGGCGGAGTTGGCCGAGGCCGTGCGCGCGGCTGCCCGAGGCGAGACGGTGTTCGCCGCCGCGATCACGGGCCGTCTGGTGGCGGGGGGCCNNNGCGCACCGAGACGCCCGCGCTGTCGCCGCGGGAGACGGAGGTCCTGCGTCTGGCCGCCGACGGACGCACCAACGCCGAGATCGGCCGGGCCCTGCACATCAGCGCGACCACGGTCAAGACGCATCTGATGCGCGTCTACGACAAACTGGGGGTGGCCGACCGCACCGCGGCCGTCAGTCAGGCCATCCGACGCGGTCTACTTCCCGGCGCGTGAGCGCACCGGATCAGGGGAGGGTCAGGGATCGTCCCCGATGCGGCGGAGCCTTCGCCGGCTCGACAATCGAACTATGGTGGAGCAGATGAACGAGATCACCCCCTCGGACGAAGGCAGGATGCGCGCCTCCGACGCCGACCGTGACGCCGTCGCGCACCGACTCCGCGAGGCCCTCGCCGAGGGCCGTCTCGACACCGAAGAGCACGGCGAACGCCTGGAGGCGGTCTACCGAGCCAAGACTCTCGGTGAACTCGTCCCCATCACCGAGGACCTGCCCGTGCCCAGCGCGGACACCGCCCCCGCGACGCCCAGCGTCCCCGCCTCCCCCCAGGCTCTGCACGGCACCCGGCGCGTCACCCAGGCCGCGCCCACCAGCCGTGTGGCGATCGCGGTCATGGGCGGCGCCGACCGCTCCGGGAGCTGGGTGGTCCCGAACCACTTCGTCGCCGCGACCTGCATGGGCGGGATCGACCTCGACCTGCGCGAGGCACGGTTCACCCAGCACGAGACCACTATCTGGACGGGGTGCGTCATGGGCGGCATCGACATCGTCGCGCCCGACGACATCGAGGTGCGGGTGCACGGCCTGCCGATCATGGGCGGGTTCGGCGGCGGGCGCGGGGAGCGCCNNNCCGGCGCGCCGATCGTGCACGTTCGCGGCATCGCCGTCATGGGCGGCGTGGACGTCAAGTACAAGCGACGCAAGCACCAGCGCGACGCCGACGGCTGAACACGGAGCGACGGAACCGCGCTCGAGGCAGACGTTCTGCTCGGATCGAGCCGTCTATCCAACCACAGCGATCACCCATACGTAAGACCTGTGGCTGATTGTGGCAATTTCCCCCATCAGTCCTTGCCCCGTGCCTCCGTCCGATGACAGGCTGCACCGGTCGCTACACCCACCACGGGTACCCCCGTCCCCGCGCCCGCGGTGTGACGGCCCCGTACGACGGAGGAGGCTCGTTGCGACCGACCCATGACCGCGTTCGACGACAGCGCCGAGGGGACTCCCCCTCCCCCACGGCACGGCGTACGGCGACGGCCGGTCTCATGGCCGTGCTGATGGCCGCCGGAACCCTCGCGGCCGGAGCACCGGCCCACGCCGCCCCCGGCGGCGAGCCGGGCCCGCCCGATCACGCCCGCATCCCCGACCACGCGGGCGACTCGCTGTCGGAGGCGGTGACCGCCGAGGCGATCGAGCAGCACCTGGAGAACCTCGCCACCATCGCCCACTACAACGGCGGCAACCGCGCCTCGGGGACAGCCGGCTACGACGTCGCCGCGCTGTACGTCGAGGACCAGCTGGAGCGTGCCGGGTACGAGCCCTACCGCGACACCTACGAGTACACCGCCTGGGAGGAGAACTCCGAGGCCGTCCTCAGCCAGACCGCCCCCGAGCAGGTCGACCTGGCGAGCGGGACCGACTACCTCACCATGAGCTACTCCGCGGCGGGCGACGTGACCGCCCCCGGCGTCCAGGTGGACATCGACGGCGCGGACAGCGGGTGCACCGCCGACGACTTCGCGGGCTTCCCGGCGGGCGCCGTCGCGGTGACCATGCGCGGCGGCTGCTCCTTCGCCCAGAAGACCCAGAACGCGGCCGACGCGGGCGCCTCCGCGGCCCTGGTGATCAACAGCTCCGACGAAATCTTCGCGGGCACCGTCAGTGAACCGTCGCAGATCCCGGTCCTCGGGGTGTCCGGTACCGCGGGCGCCGACCTGCTGGCCGCCGGGGACGCCCTGGAGCTGCGGGTGATGGTCGATTCGACCGTCCAGACCCGGGAGTCCTTCAACATCCTGGCGGAGACCCGGCACGGACGCGACGACAACGTCGTGGTCGTGGGCGGCCACCTCGACAGCGTCGAGGAGGGCCCGGGGATCAACGACAACGGCAGCGGCACGGCGTTCGTCCTGGAGACCGCCATCCAGCTCGCCGAGCAGGCACCGACCAACAACAAGGTGCGCTTCGCCTTCTGGGGCACCGAGGAGAGCGGCCTGATCGGCTCGACCCGGTACGTGGAGGGGTTGAGCGAGAGCGAGCTCGACGACGTCGCGCTCTACCTCAACTTCGACATGATCGGCTCCAGCAACTACGCCCGCTTCGTCCTGGACGGCGGCGGTGCGCTGGCCGACTCCGAACCCGCGCCGTCCGGTTCGGGGGCGATCGCCCAGGTCTTCGAGGAGTACTTCGACTCCCAGGACCAGGTCAGCGAGCCCGGTGTGCTGAGCGGGCGCACCGACTACCGGGCCTTCGCCCTCGCCGGCGTCCCGATCGGCGGCCTGTTCAGCGGCGCCGACGGTGTCAAGACCGAGGAGCAGGTGGAGTGGTACGGCGGTACGGCCGGGGAGACCTTCGACCCGTACTACCACACGGCCGAGGACACGTTGGAGCAGGTCAACAGTGACTCCCTGGGCGAGCTGTCCGCCGCGGGCGCCCACGGCGTCGAGTTCTTCGCGGAGAGCACCCTGCCGGTGAACGGTGTGTTCCGGACCGCCGCGGCTCCGGACTTCGCCCGACTGGGTGAGGACTGGGTCCGCTAGGACGTGTCGCTTCGGGCCTGCCGCCTCGCTTCGGCCCACCCGTCGCCCGCCACCGCCCGAGGGCCGCTTCGCGGCGGGGCGGGCATCCT
>NZ_ANBC01000583.1 GCF_000341125.1 Nocardiopsis lucentensis DSM 44048
AACCCCCCGGTTCCACGCCGCCCACCCCGAACGGTGCCTCCCCCTCCACGGCGCGCCCGGGTGGCCCCCCTCATCATGTTCCACTCGGGATCGCCGATACGGACACCGTGCGGAAACTACTCTCAGTAGCTCCCTATGTGCAACAAGGTATCAGTGACATGAGTCACCTTCACCCCATGATGCCGAACAGTTATCCTCCGTAACACCACTTTCCTCGGCCCCACAACCCCAAGCGGGCGGGAACGCGCGTCTTCTCGCAGGTCAAACGCCAGTAGGAGGCACTCTGGCGAGTCCGACAGGTCGTGCGCACCGACGCCGAATGGGCGGAGGCGCTCGCGGCGGTCAGGGGAGCACTCCGGCCCGGCGGCTCGTTCTCGTTCGAGACCCGCGGGCCCTGGCACCGGGTCAGGAAACGCCGCGGAAGAAGGCGCGGATGTCGTCCGCGAGCAGCTCCGCCTCCTCCATCGCGGGGAAGTGGCCGCCCTCGGTGAACTCGCTCCAGTGGCCGATCGCCTTCCACGGGTCCATCGCGCGGCGCATGACCGGGTGGGTGTCGAACACGGCCCATCCGGACGGCACCCCGGAGCCCATGACCACGTCGGCCCCGGAGTGCTCGGACTCGTAGTAGAACTGCGCGCTCGACGCGCCGCTGCGAGTGAACCAGTACAGGCTGACGTTCGTGAGGAGCTGGTCGCGGTCGACCGTCTCGTCCGGCGTCCGGTGGACGCCGTCGGCCCTGGTCTTGAACTTCTCGGCGATCCACGCGAGCTGACCGACCGGCGAGTCGGTGAGAGCCGCGCCGATCGTGTCGGGACGGTGGCTCTGCGTCTCGAGATACCCGCGATCGGCCGCGTCCTCGGCGCGCACCGCCTCGATCTGGGCGATCTCGTCATCGGACAGGCCCTCGGGGAAGGGGAACTTGTCGCCGAGCAACCCGAGCCACCGGGGGTCGGCGCCCAAGTGCGTGCCGATGAGGCGCTCCGGGTAGAGCGCCGCGAGACGGCCGGCGGTGCCCGCACCCATGTCCGTGCCGTGGGCCGCGAACCTCTCGTAGCCCAGACGCGTCATGATCTCGGCGTAGGCGTCCGTCGTCCGCGCCAGATCCCAGCCGGTCCCTGACAGCGGGGTGGAGAACCCGAAGCCGGGCGGCGACGGGATGACCACGTGGAACCCATCGGTCAGCAGCGGGATGAGTCGCTGGTACTCGACGAACGAGCCCGGCCAGCCGTGGTTCAGGATCAGCGGGGTGGCCTCCGGGTTCGTCGATCGCACGTGGACGACGTGGAACGTCTGGCCGTCGACGACCGTCGTGAACTGTTGGTACTCGTTGAGCTTCTCCTCCTGCGCACGCCAGTCGAACCCCTCACGCCAGTACTCGGCGAGCTCTTTCAGGTACACCAGCGGGATGCCGCGGCTGAAGTCGGCGCGATCGTCCCGGCCCGGCACGGGGATCGGCCAGCGCGTGTGCGCCAGCCGGTGACGCAGGTCGTCGACGTCGGCCCGCGAGATGTCGATGCGAAACGGTGTGAGTGCGTCGTCCTCGTTCATGGCACCGACGTTCCCAGGCAATGCGGCAGGTGAGCTTCCGCGATTGCTGAGATGATGGAGAACATGTTGGAGACCTCGGCCCGCCTGCTCGAACTGCTGTCATTGCTCCAGCTCAAGCGCGACTGGACGGGCTCCGAGCTCGCCGGCCGGCTCGATGTGAGCACGAGGACCGTGCGCGCCGACATCGACAAGCTGCGGTCGCTCGGCTATCCCGTGGACGCGCGCCCCGGCGTCGCGGGCGGGTACCGGCTGGCCGCCGGGACGGCGATGCCCCCACTGCTGCTCGACGACGACGAGGCCGTCGCCGTCGCGGTCGGACTGGGTGCGGTCGCGACCCAAAGGCTCGGCGTCGAAGAGACGTCGCTCACCGCGCTCGCGAAGCTGGAGCAAGTGCTGCCCTCGCGCCTGCGTCGGCGCGTCGAGGCGGTACGCGGGGCGATGAGCGTCGTCCCAGGGTCGCAGCCGCCGCTCGATCTCTCGGTTCTCGGCGCGGTCGCCGCCGCGATCCGCGGCCACGAACGGCTCCGGTTCGGGTACACCAAGCCCGGGGGCGGCCACGGGGCCCGCCACACCGAACCGCAACGGCTGGGGAGGTNCGCTCTGGTACCTGCTCGCGTGGGATCTCGACCGTGACGACTGGCGGGTCTTCCGTGTCGACCGCATGGTCGCGCACGCACCGACGGGCGCGCGGTTCCGGCCGCGCGTGATCCCGGAGGACGATGCCGTCGAGTACGTCGTCGGACGCGTCAGCAAGGCGGCCTGGAAGTACCGCGCCCGGGTACTCGTGCACGCTCCCGCCGCCAAGATCGCCGCGAAGATCCCCATCCCGGTCGACATCGAGGCGGTCGACGAGTCCACGTGCCAGGTCGAGCTGGGTTCCGACGACCCGGACCGGCTCGCGTTGTGGATGGCGCAGCTCGACGTCGACATCGAGGTGATCGACGGAGACGGTCTCGCGGCGGCGTTCGATCGCCTCGCGACGAGGTTCCGCCGCGCGGCGGGTGGCGCATCCACGATGTGAGCCTCGGCCGTCGGTCCTTCGACGACGTCGTCCAGGGCCGGCGAAGGAGCCCTGGGAAACTCCACTTCCCACGCATCACCGCCGTACCAGCCCAGCACCGGGCCAGCGGCGGTCCAGTGGTCCGGGCATAGGCTGGGCCCATGACCAAACGGGACACGGACACACCGGTCGTACTGTCGAAGATCTACACCCGCACCGGGGACCAGGGCACCACCGCGCTCGGCGACATGAGCCGGACCGGTAAGAACGACACGCGACTGGTCGGATACGCCGACACCGAGGAGGCCAACGCCGCCATCGGCGTCGCCCTGGCCATGGGTGAGATCCCCGACGACGTGCGCACCCTGCTCACCCGGGTGCAGAACGAACTCTTCGACCTCGGAGCCGACCTGTCCACGCCGATCGTGCCCGACCCGGAGTTCCCGCCGCTGCGCGTCCTGCCGGAGTACATCACCCGGCTGGAGGAGGCCTGCGACGCCTACAACGCGGAGCTGCCCACGCTGCGCAGTTTCATCCTGCCCGGGGGCTCCCCCACGGTCGCGCTGCTGCACACGGCGCGCATCGTGGTCCGCAGGGCCGAGCGCAGCGTGTGGGCCGCGATCGAGGAGCACGGCGACACCGTCAACCCGCTGACCGCCCAGTACCTCAACCGCCTGTCGGACCTGCTGTTCATCCTCGGCAGGTACGTGGCCTCCGACGGCGACGAGATCCTGTGGAAGCCCGGCGGGGAGCGTTAGCGCGCGAGCTCGCGTTCGACGGCCTCCACCTTGCTGTGCAGGCCGTCGACCACGCCCTCGCGGATGTCCGCCTTCAGAGTGAGGCTGATGCGGTGCGCGCCCTGTCCGGCCGCGTCGACCGCGCGCCTGACGACGTCCATCACCTCGTCCCACTCACCCTCGACACTGGTGAACATGGAGGTGGTCTCGTTGGGCAGCCCACTGTCGCGTACCACCTTCACCGCGCGGGCGACAGCGGGAGCGATGTGCTCGTCGGTACCGAGCGGGGTCACAGAGAAAGCGACGATCATGGGGCCACCCTAGGCGTCCCGTCACCCTCTGTGAAGGACGACACTCACGCCTCCCACTGCGTCCCCGGAGGCATCGACTCCATCCAGGACAGGAAGCCCGTCAGCGCGGCGTCGCCCATCGCGATCTCGAACTCGGGCTCCAGCGGATCCGCGCCGTCCGCACCCGTCCAGGCGACCTGGACGACGCTCACATCGCCCGGAAGGTGGGCGCGGTCGTCCTCGTCGGGGGACCGACGCCCCACAACGACGAGACCGCGGCGCGACAGCATCGCTGTCGGCCGCGGTCTGAGCGAGAAGATCGGGAACCAGCCCAGGCTCTCCGTGCCGTACCGGCCGAAACCGATACGCCAGGAGCCCCGGCGGCCCCGTACGCCGGGGGCACGCAGATAACACTCCACGGCCCCGCCTCGCCGTACCAGGAACCACCGGCGCAGGGTGATTCCGGCGAGCACCGCGATGAGGACCAGGAGCAGGACGAGGACGACCCACTGTGTCGACCCCGGCCACGAGACCATTCCCGCCAGAGCGGATTCCCTCTGCTCCATGTCCCCCCTCGGTCCCAGGTTCGCTAGGCGACGTCCTCGCCAGCGGCACGCAGGCGGCTGCGGGCACGACCCTGGGCGTCGTTGTCGCCCTCCTCGGTCGCGCTCGAGAGCGCGGTCCGCGCACGGTCCACGTCGACGTCCTCCGCCAGCTCGGCGGTCTCGGCGAGGATGGAGACCCGGCCCTCACCGGTGACCGACACGAAACCGCCGTGCGCGGCCGCCCGCACCTCGCCGGTCTCGCGCGCGCCCAGGACGCGCACGACCGCGTCTTGGGCCAGGAGCGCGAGCACGGGCAGGTGCCCCGGCTGCACACCGATCTCGCCGTCGACGGTCTTGGCGATGACCATGTCGCCCTCGCCCGCCCAAACCTCACGTTCGGGAGAGACGATCTCGACGAAAAGCTTCTTCGACACTGCCACAAACTCCTCGGCTAGCGGGCGAGTTCGGGCGGGTCGACCCCGTCACGGAGTCGACCCGCCCGCAAGAAACTAGCCCTGCAGCTTCTTGGCCTTCTCGACGGCCATCTCGATGTTGCCGACGTCGAGGAACGCCTGCTCGGGCAGGTGGTCGTACTCACCGTCGCAGACCGCCTTGAAGGAGGCGATGGTCTCCTCCAGCGGAACGAACACGCCCGGGTTGCCGGTGAACTTCTCGGCGACGAACATGTTCTGCGAGAGGAAGCGCTCCAGGCGCCGCGCCCGGTTGACGATGATCTTGTCCTCTTCGGACAGCTCGTCCATACCGAGAATGGCGATCTGGTCCTGCAGGTCGTTGTTGCGCTGCAGGATCTCCTTCACGCGCTGGGCCACCTGGTAGTGCTCCTCGCCCACGTACTGCGGGTCGAGGATGCGCGAGGTGGAGGCCAGCGGGTCCACCGCCGGGTAGATGCCCTTCTGCGAGATCGGGCGGGAGAGCTCGGTCGTCGCGTCCAGGTGGGCGAAGGTGGTCGCCGGAGCCGGGTCGGTGTAGTCGTCCGCGGGGACGTAGATCGCCTGCATCGAGGTGATCGAGTGACCACGCGTCGAGGTGATCCGCTCCTGGAGCTGACCCATCTCGTCCGCCAGGTTGGGCTGGTAACCCACGGCCGAGGGCATGCGGCCCAGCAGCGTGGAGACCTCCGAACCCGCCTGGGTGAAACGGAAGATGTTGTCGATGAACAGGAGCACGTCCTGCTTCTGGACGTCGCGGAAGTACTCCGCCATCGTCAGAGCGGACAGCGCCACACGCAGACGGGTGCCCGGAGGCTCGTCCATCTGGCCGAAGACGAGAGCGGTGTCCTGGAGGACCTCCATCTCGTCCATCTCCAGGAAGAGGTCCGTGCCCTCACGGGTGCGCTCGCCGACACCGGCGAACACGGACACACCACCGAAGTTGCGGGCGATACGAGTGATCATCTCCTGGATCAGCACGGTCTTGCCGACACCGGCACCACCGAACAGACCGATCTTTCCACCACGCACGTACGGGGTGAGGAGGTCGATCACCTTGATGCCCGTGACCATCATCTCGGTCTTGGACTCGAGCTGGTCGAAGGCCGGGGCCTTACGGTGGATCGGCCAGCGCTCGGTGACGTTCAGCTCCGAGGTCGGCACGTCCAGGGACTCGCCCAGGGTGTTGAACACGTGGCCCTTGACGACGTCGCCCACGGGGACGCTGATCGGGGAGCCGGTGTCGCGCACCTCGGCGCCGCGCACCATGCCGTCCTGCGGGGCCAGGGAGACGGCCCGCACCAGGTTGTCACCCAGGTGCTGGGCGACCTCCAGGGTGACGGTCTTCTCCTTGCCACCGACGGTGACGTCGGTGTGCAGGGCGTTGTAGAGGGCAGGGAGGGAGCCGACGGGGAACTCCACGTCGACGACCGGGCCGGTGACCCGGGCGATGCGGCCGGTGGCGGTGCCAGCCCCAGCCGTCCCTTCAACAGTCGCAGTCACTTTTGTTACTCACTTCCCGCGCTGGCAGCAGCGAGCGCGTCGGCACCGCCGACAATCTCACTGATCTCGTTGGTGATCTCGGCCTGACGCGCCTGGTTGGCCAGACGGGTCAGGTTCTTGGCGAGCTCCTCGGCGTTGTCGGTCGCGGCCTTCATGGCCGCGCGACGGGACGCCTGCTGGGACGCGGAGGACTCCAGGAGCGCGAAGTAGATCCTGTTGGTGACGTACTGCGGCAGCAGTCGGTCCAGGGCCTCCTCCGCGGACGGCTCGAACTCGTACAGGGACAGCGGCCCCTGCTCGGCCTCCAGCTCCTCCTTCGACACCGGCTCGACCTCCAGGGGGAGGGTCCGGACGGTGTGCGCCCGCTGGGTCAGCATGGAGACGAACTCCGTCGAGATCACGTGGATCTCGTCGACGCCGCCGTCGGCCGCGTCGGTGGTGAACTTCTCCAGCAGCGCGGAGCCGATCTCCTGGGCGTGCGCGTAGGTCGGCCGTTCGGTGATGCCCTCCCACGTGGCCTCGACCGGACGGTCGCGGAAGTTGTAGAAGTTCACACCCTTGCGGCCCACCATGTAGGTCAGGACCTCCTTGCCCTGCTCCTTCAGGAGCTGGGTCAGGGAGTCCGCCTCCTTGAGCACGTTCGCCGAGAAGGCGCCGGCCAGGCCCTTGTCACTGGTGATGACGAGGACGGCCGCGCGGGTGGGCTTGTCCGACTCGGCCAGCAGCGGGTGGTCGCTGACCCTGGCGGTCAGAGCCGACACGGCCCGCGTGATCTCCCGCGCGTAGGGTCCGGCAGCCTCCGCCGCACGCTGCGCCTTGGTGATGCGCGTCGTGGCGATGAGCTCCATCGCGCGGGTGATCTTCGCCGTCGCCTTGGTCGAGCGGATCCTCCGGCGATAGACGCGAAGCTGTGCACCCATGGGTTACTTCCCGCCCTTGGCGACCTTGATGGTCTCCTGGCCGACCTTCTCCTCGTCGAGCGCCTCGGCGCCCAGCATCGTGCCGGCGGAGGTCTTGAAGCCCTGCTTGAACTTCTCGACCGCGCCCTCGAGGGTCTTCTTGTCCGTGTCCTCGAACTTGCCGCTGTCACGGATGCTGGCCAGGACGCCCGCGTGCTCACGGTCGATGTAGGCCAGGAAGTCCTCCTCGAAGCGGCGCACGTCCTCGACCGGGACGTCGTCCAGCTTGCCGGTGGTACCGGCCCAGATGGACACGACCGTCTTCTCCATGGAGAACGGCGAGTACTGGCCCTGCTTGAGCAGCTCCATCATCCGGGCGCCGCGCTCCAGCTGCTGCTTGGAGACCGCGTCCAGGTCGGAACCGAAGGCGGAGAAGGCCTCCAGCTCGCGGTACTGCGCCAGGCTGAGGCGGAGCGTACCGGAGACGCCCTTGGTCGCCTTGGTCTGCGCCGCGCCACCGACACGGGAGACCGAGACACCGACGTTGATGGCCGGGCGCTGACCCTGGTTGAACAGGTCGCTCTCCAGGAAGACCTGGCCGTCGGTGATGGAGATGACGTTGGTGGGGATGTACGCCGAGACGTCGCCCGCCTTGGTCTCGATGATCGGCAGCGCGGTCATCGAACCCTTGCCCATCTCGTCGGAGAGCTTCGCGCAGCGCTCCAGGAGGCGGGAGTGCAGGTAGAAGACGTCACCCGGGTAGGCCTCACGGCCCGGCGGGCGGCGCAGCAGCAGGGACACGGCGCGGTAGGCCTCGGCCTGCTTGGTCAGGTCGTCGAAGACGATGAGGACGTGCTTGCCCTCGTACATCCAGTGCTGGCCCAGGGCCGAACCGGTGTAGGGGGCCAGGTACTTGAAGCCCGCGGGGTCGGACGCCGGAGCGGCGACGATGGTGGTGTACTCCATCGCGCCGGCCTCCTCGAGGGCGCCGCGCACACCGGCGATCGTCGAGCCCTTCTGGCCGACCGCGACGTAGATGCAGCGCACCTGCTTGTCGGGGTCCCCGGTCTCCCAGTTGGCCTTCTGGTTGATGATCGCGTCGATGCAGACCGCGGTCTTACCGGTCTGGCGGTCACCGATGACCAGCTGGCGCTGGCCGCGGCCGACCGGGGTCATCGTGTCGATCGCCTTGATACCGGTCTGGAGCGGCTCGTGGACCGGCTTGCGCTCCATCACCGTGGCGGCCTGGAGCTCCAGCTCACGCCGCTCGGTCGTCTCGATCTCGCCCTTGCCGTCGATGGGGGCGCCCAGGGGGTCCACCACGCGGCCAAGGAAGTTGTCGCCCACCGGCACCGAGAGGACCTGGCCGGTGCGGCGCACCTTCTGGCCCTCCTCGATGCTGGTGAAGTCGCCCAGCACGACAGCACCGATCTCACCGATCTCCAGGTTCTGGGCCAGGCCCAGGGTGCCGTCCTCGAACTTCAGCAGCTCGTTCGCCATCGCCGAGGGAAGGCCACCGACGCGGGCGATGCCGTCACCGGAGTAGGTGACGGTTCCGACCTCTTCCGCGCGGGTGGCGTCAGGCTCGTACGACTGGACGAAGCGCTGCAGCGCGTCCCGGATCTCATCCGGCCGGATCGTCAGCTCCGCCATCTCTGCGTTGTCCTTGCTCTCAAATGGCGCCGGGCTGGCGCCGTGCGTGCTTGCCTTGCGTGTTCGCGTGTGTCAGCCAGCCAGACGGCGCTGGACCTCAGCGATGCGCCCGGCGATGGTGTCGTCGATGACCTCGTCGCCCACCTGGATGGACAGTCCACCCAGGACCTCGGGGACGATCTCGATGTTCAGGTGGATGTCGCGGCCGTACTTCCGGCTGAGCGCGGTCCGCAGGCGCTCCTGCTGGGCCTCGCTCAGGACGTGTGCGGCGCGGACCACGGCGACGTAGTGCTGGGCCCGCTCGGCGACCAACTGCCCGAAGTGTTCGAGCGCCTGCTCCAGGGTACGTCCCCGCGGGCGGGTGACCGCCTCGCCGACCAGGGCCAGCGTCGCGGAGTTCACCTTGCCCGAGAGCAGGTTCTCCACCAGCGAGCGCAGGTGCTCGGCGGCCACACCCTCGCGGGTGAGCGCCGCGCGCAGCTCCGGCTGGGAGACGACGATCCGCTGGAAGCGGAACAGTTCGTCCTCCAACTCGTCCAGGCGCGAGCCCTCGACGGAGGCGACGGTGGCGTAGACGCCCATGCGCTCGACGGCCTCGACCATGTCGGCCGCGGAGGACCAGTCCTGCTGGACGACGTCGCCCACCACGATGAGCGTGGACGGCGACACCTTGGTCTCCAGCAGCTGCCCGACCAGGGCGGTCTTGCTCTCGGCCGGGTTGGACTGGTCCGCCAGCCAGCGGCGGGGCGAGGGNNCAGGGCGACGACCTCGAAGAGCTCGCCGCCGAGGGAGGCCGCGTACTGGCCGGCGTCGGCCGACGCCAGGACGTTCTCGTCCAGGCGCCGGGTCACCTCAGCCAGGGAGGTACGGCTGATACCACGCATCAGCGCACCTCGGCCTGCGTCGAGCCCTCGCTCTGCTCCAGCTCCTCCAGGAACCGGTCCACCACGCGCGAGCGCGCGGCGTCGTCGCTGAGGGTCTCACCGACGATGCGGGTCGCGAGCTCGGTCGACAGGGCGCCGATCTCACCGCGGAGCTGGACGATCGCCTGCTGGCGGTCGGCCTCGATCTGGGCCTGGGCGGCCTCGACGATCCGACGCGCCTCGACCTGGGCCTCCTCGCGAGCCTCGGCGATGATCGCCGCGCGCTGCTCCTTGGCCTTCTCCAGCTCCTGGGCGTACTCGCGGTGCGCCTCCTCGAGCTTCTCCTTGTACTGCTGGCGGATCTCGTCCGCCTCGGCCTCGGCCTTCTGAGCGCGAGCGATGCCACCCTCGATCTGGTCGGCACGCTCGTCAAGCGCCTTCGTCAGCTTCGGCCACATCTTGTAGACGACGGCCAGGATGACGAGGAAGGCGATGAGACCGAAGGTGAACTCGTCCCAGTGAATGCGCAGGACGTTCTCATGTTCAGCTGCCAAAATCACGGTTGGCATCCCCTTCGCGTTCGATTAACCGGTGTCTAGCCCTGGGCGAACGCGAGAACGAAGCCGAGGATGGCGAGGGCCTCGATGACCGCGAAGCCGAAGATCATCTGGCCCTGGAGGACGCCGCGCGCCTCGGGCTGACGGGCGATGGCCTGCACGCCGAGACCGAAGACGAGGCCGACGCCGATGCCGGGGCCGATGGCGGCGAGACCGTAACCGATGGTGTTGATGCTGCCGGTGATGTCCATGCTGATTTTCCCTTTACTTCTCGCCGGCGACCATGGTGCCGCCGGTGTGGGTGACGATTCGGACGGGGTCTTGGGGTGCGCGGAGACACGGGCCGTGCGGCCGGACTCCTAGTGCGCGCCCTCCAGCGCCTCACCGATGTAGATGGAGGACAGGAGGACGAAGACGTAGGCCTGGACCGCCATGATGAACAGCTCGAAGGCCGTGAAGACCAGGAAGCCGACCAGGGCGATACCGGAGTAGCCCACCGAGATGGCGCCGAAGAGCGGGCCCATCGGGGAGGTGGGGTTGAACATGTAGAACCCGGCGGCCGCGAACAGCGCGAGCAGCAGGTGCCCGGCGAACATGGTCGCGAACAGACGGATCATGTGCGTGGCGGGCCGGATGATGAAGTTCGACAACGCCTCGATCGGCACGACCACCGGCAGGATCCATCCAGGGACACCGCTGGGGACCAGACGGGCCTTGAAGTGGCCGCCGAACCCGTGGTGACGGATGCCGATGACGTTCCACAGCAGGAAGACGATGATGGCCAGGACCGCGGGGAAGGCCAGGTTGGAGGTCACCGGCAGCTGAAGGCCGGGGATGAGACCCATGATGTTCATGCTGAAGATGAAGATGAACAGGGTCACCATCAGGGGGAGGTAACGGTCCCCCTCCTTGCCGATGGCGGTCCGGGTGACCTGGTCGCGCAGGAAGCCGACCAGCAGCTCGGCCACGCTCTGACCGCGGCCCGGGACGACCTTCGCGTTGCGCGTGGTGAAGTACCAGAAGGCGGCGGCGACCAGCAGGGCGACGACCGCGACCAGGTAGTACTTGTTCAAGCCGGAGGTTCCGGGAAGCCCGAAGTCCAACCACGGGGTGGGGAAGAACAGGCTGACTCCCGGGGGCTCGAACCCACAGCCGAAGTCGTTGAAAATGTGGCAGCCTTCTTCGGACGCCGCGACGACGCTCACGTCAGCACCCACGGCGATCCCTTTCGTCGTGACGCAACTCAATCCTCAGGGTTGTGTTCGGTACGGTGCCGCGCCGAGCGCGGGCGGGCGCACCTCGATGTTCGGTCAGGACCGGACATGCTGGGCGTAGATGAGGTAGATCCCGCCGACCAGGCCGATGACCATCCCGATGGGCAGGAACAGGGCGGAGAAGCCCAGTGCCCAGTCGGCGACCCAGCCCACGCCGCCCCAGAAGGCGAGGCCCCCCAGCAGATACGAGACGAGAGTCGTGCCGTTCGGGGCCGACGGTCCGTCGTCCCCTTCTCGGTTCTCGTTCATCTCGCTCCGGAAGATAGCAGTAGGTCAGCGGGCCGCGCACACCACCCCGCCCGCGCGGGTTCACTGGTGTACCCCACTGTCCTCGGTGGTGGCCTCGTCCTGTTCCCCCTCGGGGACGATGGTCGGCTGCTTGCTCCGCTTGATGGCCACGGCCTGAGCCGCGAGCCACGCGATGACACAAGCGAGCGCCGACCACCCGAAGACGGTGGTGTCCAGGGCCGTGGTGCCCCTGAACAGGAGGAGGATGGCCAGCAGGATACCGAGCTTGGTCGTGTAGACCAGGAACGCCACGGGGAGCAGCAGTTCCGGCCGTCGACCGCCGGTCCAGGAGATGACGAAGGCCGAGACGGCGAAGGCGCCGATGACCAGCACCACGCCGAACAGCGCACCGAACAGGCCCTGGGTCCCGGCCAGAGCGACACCGACGATCAGCGCGACCACGCCGACGACGGCAGTCGGAAGCGCGGCGCCTCGGAGAATCCGGGCGTCGTGTTCCTGCATGACAAAGCTCCGTGGGGTTCAGTGGGATCCTGCTCGTGAAAGCTATCACAAGGTTTTTGGTGCCGAATCCCGGGGTTCCTTAACGCACCCTTAACGCCGCGCGAAGGCCCTCGTGCGGGCGCTTTCCGGGACTGATGTCACCTTCACCACACCACACCCGAAGTCCGGCATCGCAGGTCAGAGACACCACGTTTGGGGAACCCCGTCCCCACGCGTGACCGTTCCTTCATCCATCGGATGTCGGATGGTGATGACGGGCCGCCGCGACGCTCCGGCGGCCGCTCCACGGAAGCAGGCCCCGGCGGCGCAGCCGCGGCAGTGCGATGAGCCCGACGGCGCAGGTGGCGACGAGGGCGGTCACCGACAGAACGATCGCGGGTGAGTCGAAGATCGACAGCGACACCGAGGCGAAGGCCACGATCCCGGCCCACAGGTACATCAGGAGCACCGCGCGCACGTGGCTGTGCCCCATGTCCAACAGGCGGTGGTGCAGGTGACCGCGGTCCGGGGCGAACGGCGACTTGCCCGCGAGGGTGCGCCGCAGCACCGCCAGCACCAGATCGGCCAGAGGCAGGGCGATGACCAGCAGCGGGAGCAGGATGGGCAGGAAGACCACCAGGCCCGAGGAGTTGAACTCCTCCCGGGCGGTGTTGGCGTCGAACTGTCCGGTCACCGTGATGGTGATCGAGGTGAGCAGCAGTCCCAGCAGCATCGACCCGGTGTCGCCCATGAACACCCGGGCCGGGTGGAAGTTGTGGAAGAGGAAGCCCACACAGGTGCCCGCCAGGATGATCGCGATCATCGCCGGGTAGGACTGGCGGACGAACCCCTGGTCCACCGCGACCACGTAGTAGTAGGCGAAGAACGCCATGGACGAGATCGCGACGATGCCCGCCGCGAGCCCGTCCAGTCCGTCGGCGAAGTTCACCGCGTTGATGGTCACCACGATGAGCAGGACCGAGATCATCGCGCCCAGCCACGGCCCCAGGGACAGCTGCGTCCCGGGCAGCGGCAGCCACAGCAGCTGCACTCCCTGCGACACGAGGATCCCCGCGGCGGCGACCTGCCCCGCCAGCTTGCTGAGCGCGTCCATGCCCCAGCGGTCGTCGACGATCCCGATGATCGTGATCAGCCCGCCCGCCAGCAGCAGCCCGCGCCAGGTGTGGGCGACGAAGACGTTCTGCAGGTGCGGCAGTTGAGCGGAGATCAGCAGTGCCGCGGCGAAACCACCGTAGATCGCGATCCCGCCGAGGCGCGGGATGGGTTCGGTGTGCACGTCGCGGTCGCGGACCGGCGGCGTGGCACCGAACCAGATCGCGCCGCGCCGCACCAGCGGAACGAGGAGATAGGTCACCGCGGCGGCGATGACGAAGGTGAGTGCGTACTCCCGCACGTCCGGGCCCCTCTAGTTCTCGGTGCGGTCGCCGTCCGCGGTCCGGCCGCCGTCCACGGGCGCCTCGGAGCCGGTGGGAGCGGAGTCCGCCGGGGCCTCGGTCCCCCGCGCGGCGGGGGTCCTGGCGTTCTCGGAGGCCTCGGGGGTGTCGGTCGCTTCGGAGGTTTCGGGAGCGTCGGTCTCCTCGGGGGTCTCGGACCCCTCGGAGCCCTTCGCCTCCTCGTCCTTCTTCGGCTTGGTCCGTCCCTTGCGCAGCTCACCGATGACGGTGCCGCACACCCCGCGCAGCTGTTCGATGGTGATGGCGCCGGAGCGCAGCACGCGCGGGACCGCGTAGGTGAGGTCGACGATGGTGGAGGCGACCGGCGACTCGCTCACGCCGCCGTCGAGGTAGACGGCCACGTCCTCCTCACCGAGCTGTTCGATCGCCTCCTCCACACGGGAGGCGGCGGGCTGGCCGGACTTGTTGGCGCTGCTCACCGCCATCGGCCCGACCTCCTTGAGCAGTTCCAGGGCGACCGGGTCCATCGGCATGCGGACGGCCACGGTGCCCTTGGTGTCGCCCAGGTCCCAGTTCAGGCTCGGAGTCGCGGTGCACACGAGGGTCAGCGGACCGGGCCAGAACTCCTCCATCAGGTCCCGGCCGTGGTTGCCGAGGTCCTCGACGAGTGCCATGGCCGCGCGCATCGAACCGACCAGCACGGGCGGCGGCATCTCACGGCCGCGCCCCTTGGTGGCGAGCAGACCCGCCACCGCGGTCGGGCTGAAGGCGTCGGTGCCGATGCCGTACACGGTGTCGGTCGGCAGCACGACAAGGTCGCCTCGGCGTACCGCTGACGCGGCGTCGGCGATGCCGTCCTTGCGGGCGGTCTCGTCCGAGCAGTCGTAGATGCGGCTCACCAGCGTTCACCTCATTCTCAAGCGGATCGGGTGGGGGTGGAGGTCTCGTTCGGGCGCCGCCAGGGGTCTGCGAGACGGGGCAGGCCGCGGTCGAGGATGAAGACACCTGGCCTTTCGGGCGCCCGAACACGGTCCGAAGCGAAGCGGCGGGACCGAAGCAGACACAGCCTAGCCGTCCTCGTCGGCACGGCGCATGACCACGAAGCGGTCGCGTCTGGCCATGTCCTTGCGGTTGAGGACGTCACGCCATCCCTTGTCCTCAGGGAACAACCACGGGATGTCGATGCCCTGGCCGTCGTGGTGCTCGACGGCCATCGCACCGCCGGGGCGCAGCAGGCGGCGACCGACCGCCTCCAGGTCGCGGATCATGTCCAGGCCGTCCTCGCCGGACCACAGCGCCGGGGCGGGGTCGTAGTCGCGCACCTCGGGCGGGATGTCCCCGGCCTCCCGGGTCGGCACGTACGGCGGATTGCTGATGAGCAGGTCGACGCGGCCGTTGAGCTCGGGCAGGGCGGTGCGCATGTCGCCGAGGTGGGGAGTGACCCGGTCGGCGTGGCCGCTGGCGTCGATGTTGCGGCGGGCCCATCGCAGGGCGGCGGGGTCGATCTCGACGGTGTGCACGCGCGAGCGCGGGACCTCCTGGGCGATGGAGATCGCGATCGCGCCGGAGCCGGTGCCCAGGTCGACGACGAGCGGGTCGGCGACGTCCATGGCGCGCAGCGTGTCGATCGCCCAGTCGACCATGATCTCGGTCTCCGGGCGGGGGACGAACACACCGGGTCCCACCTGGAGTTCCAGGTAGCGGAAGTAGGCGCGGCCGGTGATGTGCTGGAGCGGTTCACGTGCCTCGCGGCGGGCGACGCACTCCCAGTACCGGGCGTCGAAGTCGGCGTCGCGTACCGCGTGCAGTTCCCCTCGACGAACACCGTGGACGAACGCCGCGAGCTCCTCGGCGTCCGTGCGAGGCGATGCCACGCCCGCCTCCGCGAGTCTCAGTGTCGCGCGGGCGACCTCGTCGAGCAGGAAGTTCATGATGACTGGGCCGCTTCGAGCCTTTCCTTGGTGTCGGCGTCCACCAGAGCCCTGATGACCCCGCCCAGCTCCCCGTCGAGGACCTGGTCGAGGTTGTAGGCCTTGTAGCCGACGCGGTGGTCGGAGATGCGGTTCTCCGGGAAGTTGTAGGTGCGCACGCGCTCGGAGCGGTCGACCGTGCGGACCTGGCTCTTGCGCTCGGCGGCGGCCTCGGCGTCCGCGCTGGCCTGGGCCTCGGCGTAGATGCGGGCGCGCAGGATGCGCATGGCCTGCTCCTTGTTCTGGAGCTGGCTCTTCTCGTTCTGGCAGGAGGCCACGATCCCGGTCGGGATGTGGGTGATGCGGACCGCCGAGTCGGTGGTGTTGACGCTCTGGCCGCCGGGCCCGGAGGAACGGTAGACGTCGATCCGCAGGTCCTTGTCCTGGATGTCCACCTCGATCTCCTCGGCCTCGGGGACGACGAGCACACCGGCGGCGGAGGTGTGGATGCGGCCCTGGGACTCGGTGACCGGCACGCGCTGGACGCGGTGCACGCCGCCCTCGAACTTGAGCATCGGCCACACGCCCGTGCCGGGCTCGGGGGTGCCCTTGTTCTTGAAGGCGATCGTGATGTCCTTGTACCCGCCCAGGTCGGAGTAGGTGGAGTCGATGACCTCGGTCTTCCAGCCCTGGCGCTCGGCGTAGCGCAGGTACATGCGGACGAGGTCGCCGGCGAACAGGGCGGACTCCTCACCGCCCTCACCCGCCTTGACCTCCATGATGAGGTTCTTGTCGTCGGCGGCGTCGCGCGGGATGAGCAGGTAGCGCAGACGCTCGGTGAGGTCCTCGGCCTCCTGGGCCAGCCGGTCGGCCTCCTCGGCGAAGGACGGGTCCTCGGCGGCGAGCTCGCGCGCGGCCTCGATGTCGCTCTCGATCCCCTTGAGCGCCCGGTAGGCCTCGATGATGGGGGTGAGCTGCGAGTACCGCTTGCCCAGTGTGCGCGCCTGATTCTGGTCAGCATGCACCTCGGGGTCCGCGAGCTGCTGTTCCAGCTCGTAGTACTCCCCCAGAAGATCGTCCAGCTTCACTTCCGCCACGTCCCCGTCTTGTTCGTTCGCCTCGCCTCACCGTTCCCCGTGCGGGGATGGACCCGTCCCGTGGCGCCGCCCACGCGGGTCGGCGCCACGGGAACGTGGGCGGCGCTACTTGCGCTTGCCGAAGCGCTTCTCGAAGCGGGCGACCCGGCCACCGGTGTCCAGGATCTTCTGCTTGCCGGTGTAGAACGGGTGGCACTCGGAGCACACGTCGGCGCGCAGCTTGCCCTCGGTGATGGTGCTACGGGTGATGAAGTGGGCCCCGCAGGTGCAGGTCACCTCAGTCGCCACGTATTCGGGGTGGATGTCGGCCTTCATGTGTGTCTCCTCGTTAGGGCGACCGCCGGACGCATGCCAGGCGCACCACCGGCGGGGGTGGCGCGTTCGTCGTGGGTCATGCGCGAACCGGTGCCGCGTAGATCCAGGTGGTCGGGTGGCGGGCCCCTCACGGAGGGGCGGGCCGGTCCCGGTTACCAGTCTGCCAGACCCTCAACGCTCCCGGGACCAGTGCCCATTCCCGTGCGCGGGGGCGCGGAGGGCTCCGGCGCACGGCCGACGGCCCCCACCCGAAAGGGCGGGGGCCGTCGGCGTCGGGGTCGGCCACGAACGTCTAGCGCTCGGGACCGACGGTGGTCTGCTGCACCTGCATCAGGAACTCCGCGTTGCTCTTGGACTCGCGCATCTTCTCCAGCAGCAGCTCGATGGCCTGCTGGGTGTCGAGCGCGTGCAGCACCCGGCGGAGCTTCCAGACGACGTTCAGCTCCTCACGCGACATCAGGATCTCCTCCTTGCGCGTGCTGGAGGCGTCGACGTCGACGGCCGGGAAGATCCGCTTGTCGGCCAGGCCCCGGTTGAGCTTGAGCTCCATGTTGCCGGTGCCCTTGAACTCCTCGAAGATCACCTCGTCGGCGCGCGAGCCGGTCTCCACCAGCGCGGTCGCCAGGATGGTGAGCGAGCCGCCGCCCTCGATGTTGCGGGCGGCGCCGAAGAAGCGCTTGGGCGGGTACAGCGCCGTGGAGTCCACACCACCGGACATGATGCGCCCGCTGGCCGGGGCGGCCAGGTTGTAGGCGCGACCCAGGCGGGTGATGGAGTCCAGCAGGACGACGACGTCCATGCCCATCTCCACGAGCCGCTTGGCCCGCTCGATGGCCAGGTCCGCGACGACCGTGTGGTCCTCGGCCGGGCGGTCGAAGGTCGAGTGGATGACCTCGCCCTTGACCGTGCGCTGCATGTCGGTGACTTCCTCGGGCCGCTCGTCGACCAGGATCACCATGAGGTAGCACTCGGGGTTGTTCTCGGTGATGGCGTTGGCGATCGCCTGCATCACCATCGTCTTACCGGCCTTGGGCGGCGAGACGATGAGCCCGCGCTGCCCCTTGCCGATGGGTGCGACGAGGTCGATGATGCGCGTGGTGAGAACGTTGGGCTCGGTCTCCAGGCGCAGCCGCTCCTGCGGGTAGAGCGGGACGAGCTTGGAGAACTCCTGCCGGCCCTTGGCCTGGTCGGGCGACATCCCGTTGACCGAGTCCAGCCGCACCAGGGCGTTGAACTTCTCCCGGCGCTCGCCCTCGCGCGGCTGGCGGACCGCACCGATGATGTGGTCGCCCTTGCGCAGGCCGTGCTTGCGCACCTGGGCGAGGGAGACGTAGACGTCGCTCTGCCCGGGCAGGTAACCCGTGGTCCGGACGAACGCGTAGTTGTCCAGGATGTCGAGGATGCCCGCGACCGGCAGCAGGACGTCGTCGTCGCCGATCACCGGCTCCTGGTCCTGGCCGCCGCCGCGCCCGCGGCGGTCCCGGCGGTCCCGGCGGCGACC
>NZ_ANBC01000584.1 GCF_000341125.1 Nocardiopsis lucentensis DSM 44048
TTGCGCTGGCGCTCGCGACCCTGCCCGGACCTCGTCTCACGGTCCTCGGAGGTGTCGGGGCCGTTCTTCTGGGGGGTGCTGGATGTCTTGGTCACGCTGCTCGCGGAGGTAGTGGAGTCGGTGCCGTCCGCCGACCGGGGCTGGTCACCGGACTCGTCTCCGCGCCTGCGGGACGAACGGCGGCTGCGGGACGGCTTGTCGCCCCGCCCACCCTGGGATTCGGCCACGGCCTGGCCCGACGGCCGCTCACCCGCACTCGTTCGTGCGGTGTCGCCGTTGTCCGACGTAGCGGAGGTCATGGTCTTGGCTTGGCCGTCGGTTGCCTCGACCTTACCGGCCGCGGGCTCCGCATCGGCCTTCTTCGCGGATTTGGCCTTCGTGGGCGCGGCGACGGGGCCGCCCTGCTTGGCCTCGATCGCGGCGATGACGTCGCTCTTACGCATGCGCCCCGCACCGGTGATGCCCATGCTCGACGCGAGCTTTTGCAGCTCGGGGAGCTTCTGGGCGGCGAGCCCGGTCCCGCGCGTGGCCGCTCGGGACCGCGACGACGCCGACGCTCCCGAGGGGGCGGCGTCGCCGGCCTCCGCTCCGGAGGCGCCGGTGGTGGCTTGACTGTCGACCGCCGCGTCCGTGTGGAGTTCGGTGGTGTCGCTCACTAAGGGTCCTTCCCAAGGAGCGGGCCTCGGCCGTCAGCTGGTGCTTGGGCGGCCGGCCCGGTGGTGCTATCCGGCAGGGGCCGGGTAGGGCTTGCCCCACGTGGATGCTGGAAACCGGCGGATGACGGTCCCCTACCCAATCGCGGCGGGCTCTGGGTACAGCCAGACGTCGGGGCGGATGGCTCGGTGGTGATGCCCGTCAGCCGTGGTGGCACGCTCATCCGAGGAGGAGGTGCTGACTTTGGTGACGTGGGCACAGTCGCGGGGAAACCGCTGACTCGACACAGTGGCCGCCGCCTCCGAACGATCGTCAGATCCGACCGTCGGAGTATGGTTCGCGGAAGCCGCTGTGGCGGATGAGCACTCGCCCCGCAACGGGGCATCTGGTGCTTCACCTAGCCTAACATCACCAGAGGCCACGGCTATTCCTCAACACAGGTGCTACGGATGGGGAGTGGGGTCCGCACCCCCGCCGGCTCGACGCGCAGGGGGCGTATGTCCCAATCATTACCCGCCCGCCGACTGATCGAATCAATCTGGTGGGCGATTTCCGGCGATTCCTCGCGCGCCTCGCCCTCCGAAACGGCGCACAGGACGAGCACCGTCGGCCCCGCGCCGGAGACCACGGCGGGCAGCCCATCGCGTTCACGCAGGTCACGGATGAGTTCGAGGGTACGCGGCATCGCCGGTTCCCGATAGGACTCGTGTAGCCGATCCTCGGTGGCCGCGTACAGGGTTTCGGGGTGGCCACAAACGGCCGCCGTCATGAGCGCGGAACGTCCCGCGTTGAAGGACGCGTCGGCGTGCGTGACGCGTTCCGGGAGCAGTCCGCGCGCGCGTTCCGTGGACAGCCGCCACGAGGGAACGCACAGAACGGGCAGGATCCGGGCGTCCGGAGCGAGGGAGACCGCGCCCCACCCCTCGTGGCCGCGGTAGGCGACGGTGTAGCCGCCGTACACGCAGGGGGCCACGTTGTCCGGATGGCCCTCGATATCCGCGGCGATCCGGTAGATCCAGTCCCGGTCCGGGCCCCCGCCCGGACCGGTCCGGCCCAGCAGGGCGGACGCCGCGGCGACGCCGCCGACGATCGCTGAGGAGGAGGAACCGAGCCCGCGTGCGTGCGGGACGTTGTTGACACAGGTCAGGTCGATCCCGGGTAGTTTCTCACCGGCCCGGTCGAAGGCTTCGCGCATGGCGCGCACCACGAGATGGCGCTCGTCGAGGGGAACCTCCCCCGCACCCTCGCCGGTGACCTCGACGTTGATCCGGTCATCGTCGCGCAAGGCGGCGTCGAACCGGTTGTACAGGCGTACGGCGAGGCCGAGGGCGTCGAAGCCCGGGCCGAGATTGGCGCTGGTGGCCGGCGCGTGGACGGTCACCCGTGCGGGGCGCGGTGGGATCATCGTGGTTCCTTCTGAGGGGGATTCCCCGGGGCGTCAGACGAGTCCGAGCGCCTCGGCGGCGGCCCGGGCGTCCACCGGGACGGTCGTGGCGGAGGCGGCTCCGGCCAGGGCCCAGTCGGGGTCCTTGAGGCCGTTGCCGGTGACGGTGCACACCACGCGGCTGCCGCGCGGCACCCGCCCGGCCTGGGCGGCCTTGAGGAGACCGGCGACGCTGGCGGCGGAGGCGAGTTCGACGAACACGCCCTCCTCCGCGGCGAGCAGCTTGTAGGCGGCCATGATCTCGCGGTCGGTCACCTTGTCGATGAGGCCGCCGGACTCGTCGCGGGCCTGCTCGGCGAGCTTCCAGGAGGCGGGGTTGCCGATACGGATCGCCGTGGCGATGGTGCTCGGGCTGGTGACGGGCGCGCCGTCGACGATCGGAGCGGACCCGCTGGCCTGGAAACCGAACATGCGCGGGCGCCGGGTGGAGACCCCGTCCTCGGCGTACTCGGTGTAGCCCATCCAGTAGGCGCTGATGTTGCCCGCGTTGCCCACGGGGATGCAGTGGATGTCGGGCGCGTCACCGAGGGCGTCGACGATCTCGAAGGCGGCGGTCTTCTGCCCCTGGAGACGGTAGGGATTGACCGAGTTCACCAGGGCGACCGGGTAGTCGACGCTGAGCTTGCGCGCCAGTTCGAGGCAGTCGTCGAAGTTGCCGTCCACCTGGAGCAGGCGGGCGCCGTGGACGAGGGCCTGGGCGAGCTTGCCCATGGCGATCTTGCCCTGTGGCACGAGCACGGCGCAGGTCATGCCCGCGCGGATGGCGTAGGCGGCGGCGCTGGCGCTGGTGTTGCCGGTGGAGGCGCAGATCACGGCCTTGGCGCCCTCCTCGGCGGCCTTGGTGATGGCCATGGTCATACCGCGGTCCTTGAAGGAACCGGTGGGGTTGAGGCCCTCCACCTTGAGGTGGACGTCGCAGCCCGTCAGCTCGGACACACGCGTGGCCGGGAGCAGGGGCGTGCCACCCTCCTGAAGGGTGACGACGGGGGTGTTCTCGTTGACGGGGAGGCGGTCGCGGTACTCCTCGACGACCCCTCGCCACGCCCGTGCCATGCTCACGACTGTTCCCTTTCGGGTGGATGCGGCTTCGCTTGACGCGCAGATGGACTCGGCGGGGCGTTCACCGTCGCGGTGCCGCCGCCACCAGCTACGAGTCTATGACCCCACCCGGAGTATCTCGAATCGCGGTCGGATATCTCACCATGCGGACCAGCGGGTACGCCTCACCGGCCCTGGGCCGTGTTCGTTTCGGGCCTCCGCTCCGCTTCGGACCGCCCGTCGCCCTCCACCACCCCCAACGGACGCCTGCGGCGCGGTCCCATCCATAACCACCCCGCCGGCGCCCGAACGATAACCCCCTCGGGTGACCGTTCGGGACCGGGCACGGAGCGGTGTCAGTCGGCGAAGGTCTCCACACGCATCACACTGGCCACCTCGCGCACCAGCTCGTGGCCGCGCAGGCGCTCCACGGTGCTGCTGAGCGCGGAGTCGGGGGCCGGGTGGCTGACCAGGACCAGCTGGGCGTCCTCGCCGCTGCCCTCCTGGCGCACGTTCTTGATCGAGACCCCGTGGTCGGCGAAGACCTCGGCGACCTTCGACAGGACACCCGGCCGGTCCGCGACGTCCAGGGAGACGTGGTAGCTGGTGATCGTGTGGCCCATGTCATGCACGGGGAGCCCTGTGTCGTGCGCTCCCTCGGCCACGCTGGTGTGGGCGAGACGGTTGCGCGCCACGGCGACCAGATCGCCGAGCACGGCGCTGGCGGTGGGCGTGCCCCCGGCACCCGCGCCGTAGAACATGAGCCTTCCGGCGGACTCGGCCTCGACGAACACCGCGTTGTAGGCCTCCTTGACGCTCGCCAGCGGGTGCTCGACCGGGAGCATCACCGGGTGGACGCGCACGCCCACGGACCCCCCGTCCTCCGAGCGCTGGCAGATCGCCAGGAGTTTGACGACGCAACCCATGGCTCGCGCGCTGGCGATGTCGGCGGCCGACACGGCCGTGATGCCCTCGCGGTGGACGTCGGCGGCGGTGACCCGCTGGGTGTGGAAGGCCAGGCGGGCCAGGATCGCGGCCTTGGCCGCGGCGTCGAAGCCCTCGACGTCGGCGGTCGGGTCGGCCTCCGCGTAGCCCAGGGCCTGGGCCTCCTCCAGCGACTCGGTGAACCCGGCACCCAGGGAGTCCATCCGATCGAGGATGTAGTTCGTGGTGCCGTTGACGATGCCGAGCACCCGGTTGACCCGGTCCCCCGCCAGGGAGTCGCGCAGCGGACGCAGCAGCGGGATCGCCCCGGCCACGGCGGCCTCGTAGTACAGGTCCACACCGGCGTCGCGGGCGGCCGTGTGCAGCGTCTGACCGTCCTCGGCCAGTAGCGCCTTGTTGGCCGTCACCACGGACTTGCCCGCCTTGACCGCCGCGAGGATGAGCGAGCGCGCCGGTTCGATCCCGCCGATCACCTCCACGACGAGGTCGATGTCGGGCCGGGTGACCAGTGCCGTGGCGTCGGTGGTCAGCAGCGCCGGATCGACACCGCGGTCCCGGTCCATGCGCCGGACCGCGATGCCGCCGACCTCGATCCGCGTGCCCACACGCGCGGCCAGCTCGTCGGACTGCTCCTCGATCAGGCGGACGACTTCCGCGCCCACAACGCCGCATCCGAGCAGCGCCACCTTCATCGCCATTTGGGCGTGACTCCCACTTCTCTCGTGTCCTACCGTCGCGCGGCCGCGCCGCGTCGGCGGCCGGTTCAGCCTACGTCGAGGCGGAGGAGGTCCTCCTCGGTCTCCCTGCGTACGATGACCCTCGCCTTCCCGTCCCGGACCGCGACCATGGCGGGTCGGGGCAGGTGGTTGTAGTTGCTCGCCATGGAGTAGCAGTAGGCGCCGGTGGCGGCGACCGCCACCAGGTCGCCCGGCCTGAGGTCGGCGGGCAGGTAGAGGTCGTGCACGATGATGTCGCCGCTCTCGCAGTGCTTGCCCACCAGGCGGGAGAGCATCGGTTCGGCGTCGCTCTCGCGGGACACCAGTTGGCTGGTGTACTCGGAACCGTAGAGGGCGGTGCGGATGTTGTCGCTCATACCGCCGTCGACGCTCACGTAGGTGCGGATGCCCTCGACGTCCTTGACGGTACCGACCTCGTAGACGGTGATCCCGGCGGGACCCGCGATGGCGCGGCCCGGTTCGACCGCGATGCGGGGCACGGGCAGCCCGGCCTCCTCGCACTCGCGGCGCACGATCGCGGTGAGGCTCTCGGCGATGCTCTTGGGGTCGAGCGGGTCGTCCCCGGAGGTGTAGGCGATGCCGAGGCCACCGCCGAGGTCGAGTTCGGCGAGGGTGACGCCCAGGTCCTGGTGGACTCCGGTGAGGAAGCGGGTGAGGCGGCGGGCCGCGACCTCGAAGCCGGAGGTGTCGAAGATCTGCGAGCCGATGTGTGAGTGCAGGCCGACCAGTTCCAGGTGGGGCGCGTCGAGCACGCGGCGGACGGCCTCGGCGGCGGCTCCGGTGCTCAGCGCGAAGCCGAACTTCTGGTCGTCGTGCGCGGTGGCGACGAACTCGTGGGTGTGGGCCTCGACGCCGGTGGTGACGCGGATGAGGACCTTGGGACGGCGGTCGAACTCGGCGGCGACGGCCTCCAGGCGCTCGATCTCGTCGAGGGAGTCGATGATGACGCGGCCGACCCCGACCTCGACGGCGCGGCGCAGCTCCGCGGTCGACTTGTTGTTGCCGTGCATGCCCACCCGTTCGGCGGGGACACCCGCGGCCAGGGCGACGGCGAGCTCGCCCCCGGAGCACACGTCGAGCTTGAGGCCCTCCTCGACCACCCAGCGCGCGACGGCCTTGGTCAGCAGGGCCTTGCCCGCGTAGTAGACGTCGGCGTCGGTGAAGGCGTTGCGGTAGTCGCGGGCGCGGCCCCGGAAGTCCTCCTCGTCCACGACGAAGAGGGGGGTGCCGTACGTCTCGGCGAGTTCTCGCACACCGACGCCGCCGACGGCGACCTCGCCGTCCGCGCGCCGCGCGGTGGCGGGCCACACCCGGGGGTCGAGGCCGATGAGGTCCTCGGGCGGCATCGGCGGGTTGTCCTCCGGCAGGATCTCCGCGTGGCGTGATCCGGCGGGGTGGGCGTAGCGGCTCATGATGGGCTTTCGGCTGGGATGCGGCTGTACTGGCGGTGGAGGCCCCCACCTATTGTCCACTTACCCGGTAGGGACAAAGGAATTGGGGCGGCCCGTCGGGCGGGGCGGGATGTCTACAGCCTTGTGGGCGCCGACACCCCGAGCAGGAAGAGCCCGGTGCGCAGGACTCCGGCGACGGCGGCTGGCAGCGCCGGGTCCGCGGCGGCCCCCTCCGCCCCCTCGGGATCGGCTGTGGGGCACGTTCGCCACTCATCGTAGGCACTGGCCAGTGCCTCCAGGTATCTGACCAGGATATGGGGTTCCTCTCGGCGCGCCGCCGTGTCCACCGAGCTGGCGCCGTCGAAGAGGAGGCCGCGCACCCTGGCGGCGTGCCGTGGGCAGCCCACGAGGGGGGGAGCTCCCTCCCGTGCCCAGCGGGCCCGGCTGAGCGCGTGGGCGTGGGCGTAGCGCAGGCGGAAGGCGGGGTTGGCGTCGGTGAGACGGGCCCAGGCCCCCGGACGGTCCGCTGAGGGGAGCACGGGCAGGTCGCGGCCGGTCGTCTCGGCCTCCTTGGGGCGCTCGGGGATCGAGCGGCAGAAGGCGACACGCGCACTGGCCTCGCCGATGGCGCCGAGGACCCGCGCGGCGGGGGTGATCGGCTCCGCGCTGCCTCCGTCCAGGTAGGGGTCGCGCCAGGAGACCTCGGCGTCGCCGGGTCCCGGCGGAGGGGGCTCCCCCCCGACCGCGAGGGTCAGCCGTTTGCGGGCGTCCGCCCTGGCCAGGCGCCGCGCCTGGGCCACGGGAACCGCGTCGTGCAGCGGCGTGTCCGGCCACTCCCCGGTGCCGTCCCAGGCACGGCCGGTGAGGAACCGGGGGCCGTCGGCGGCCGCGGCCAGTAGGTCGCGGGACTGCTCGTGGGTGAACACGACGTTGACGAACCCGCGCGCGTCGGTGAACGTCCGGGCGAAGTCGACCAGGCCCTCGTCGCGCATGAGGGGGAGCTGGGCGGCGACGCGTCCGGCGACCGTCAGCGGCCGGGAGCGCCGTGCCCCGTCGTCGACCAGGCGCATGAGTCGGAGCGGCAGCGCGCTCGCCGCGTCAGCGCCCTCGTCGGCGTGGTCGTTGCGCGGCCACACGAGGGGGACGGCGTCGGGGGCCAGGTCGAAGGCGCGGACCGCGGCCCGGCGCAGGGCGGTTTCCAGGGTCCAGGGGGTCACGCGTCGTCCCCGTCGACGAGGCCCCGGATGACGTCGACCAGGTCGTCGGGGTCGAAGGGCTTGGTGACGTAGGCGTCCACGCCGATCCGTTCCCCGCGTCGGTGGTCGTCCCCTTGGGCGCGGGCGGTGACCAGGACGAGCTTGCAGTCCCGGGTGCGCGCGTCGGCGCGCAGGGACTCGGCCGCCGCCCAGCCGTCCAGGCGGGGCATCATGACGTCGAGCGTGACGACGTGCGGATCGATGTGCCCGGCGCGGTCGAGGCAGTCCTGCCCGTCGACCGCGGTGAAGACCTCGAACCCCTCCAGTTCGAGGTTCAGTCGGATCAGTTCCCGGATCACCTCGTCGTCCTCGACGACGAGAACCCGTGCGGGTAGGGCGTTCACGGGCGCGACACTACCGCTGTGGGGGGACGGGGCACCACTGGATTGCCGGGATCGGCGCGGCTCGGGGGAGCGCGCGCATTCGATTGGACGAACCGCGCGGAGCCCCTGCTACAGTTGTTCACGCAGCGCGCCCCCTTAGCTCAGGGGATAGAGCAACGGCCTCCGGAGCCGTGTGCGCAGGTTCGAATCCTGCAGGGGGCACTTCACGCGGACCAGCACCACACAGCTGGCGAACCGCGCGCAGACGTGAGGAGAGGGCCGGACTCAGTGCCACTGAGTCCGGCCCTCCGTCGTCGACCGCTGGTCGCGCGTGAGCAATGCGTGGGCCCCCGGGCGATCCGGTCGTCGTCCTCCTCCGGGTCGGCGTCCGCGACCCGTCGCCTTGGCGATCCTGCGGTCGTTCGGCCCTTCCCGACCTTCGACGCGGCCCGCGGAACACGCGCTGGGCCCCGCGACACGTGTCGCGGGGCCCAGCGCGTTCCGGATCAGCGGCGCGGACGGCGGCGTCCGCGCGGGGCCCGGCCACGGCTGCGCTCCCGGGGAGCGGAGGACCGCACGGTGACCGGCTCTCCCGAGGGCTCGCGCGCCCCGGTCACCTCGGCGGCCACGGGGTCCCCGGTGGCCGCCGCCAGGGTGCGCGGCTCGATCCGGGCCAGACCCATCATCCGGGTCATGTCGCGCCGCTGCCTGGGCAGTACGAGCGTGACCACGTTGCCGGACTCCCCAGCCCGGGCGGTGCGCCCTCCCCGGTGCAGGTAGTCCTTGTGGTCGGTGGGCGGGTCGATGTTGACCACCAGGTCCAGGCCGTCCACGTGGATGCCGCGCGCCGCCACGTTGGTCGCGATCAGCGCCGTGACGTCGCCCCTCTTGAACTGGTCGAGGGTGCGGGTCCGCTGTGGCTGGCTGCGGCCGCCGTGCAGGGGAGCGGCGAGGACCCCGTTGGCGAGCAGGTGCTCGGCCATCCGGTCCACCGCGCGCTTGGTGTCGAGGAACATGATCACGCGGCCCTCGCGGGCCGCGATCCGGGTCGCGACGTCCTGCTTGGTCGCCGACGACACGTACATGACGTGGTGTTCCATGGTGGAGACGGCGCCCTCGGACAGATCGACCGAGTGAACCACCGGGTCGTCGAGGAAACGACGGACCAGGGTGTCCACGTTGCGGTCCAGGGTGGCCGAGAACAGCATGCGCCGTCCGTCGGCCGGGACCTGTTGGAGGATCGCGGTGACCTGCGGCATGAAACCCATGTCGGTCATCTGGTCGGCCTCGTCCAGGACGGCTGACTCCACCCGGTCCAGGACGCAGTCGCCGCGCTCCATCAGGTCGCGCAGCCGTCCCGGTGTGGCCACGACCAGGTGGACTCCCCGGCGCAGGGCGCCGGCCTGGCGGTGGATCGGCATACCGCCCACGACGGTGGTGGTACGCACTCCCACCGACCGCGCGTAGGGCTCCAGGGAGTCGGCGACCTGCTGGGCCAGCTCACGGGTCGGTGCGAGCACGACGGCCAGGGGCCGTCGGGGCTCCGCGGCGCGCCCGTCGAGCCGGGCGAGCAGGGCCAGTCCGAAGGCCAGGGTCTTACCCGACCCGGTCCGGCTGCGGCCCAGCACGTCACGCCCGGCCAGGGAGTTCGGCAGCGTCGCCGCCTGGATCTCGGAAGGGGTGGTCAGGCCCTGTCGGGCCAGGGTCCGCTTCAACGGTGCGGGCATGTCCAGCGCTTCGAAGGACTCCGCCGGCGGCAGCGCCGGGGTGACGGTGACGGGGAGCGCGAACTCCCCGGAGGGGCCGGCGCCGCCACGCGCGCGGCCGCCGCCGTGGGGGCGCCGTCCGCCGTTTCCCCGCGTGGGGCGGCTGCGGCTCATACCGGTGCGGTAGGGATGACTCATGTGTGGCCTTTCGCCGACGGCGTTCGCCGGGCGGGAGGCCTCGCGGCCTCGCAGGGGGAAACCGGGGACGCCGGATGAATGAGAATGATGTCCGCGCCCGCCCGGAGAGTTCCGGGGCGCGGAGCGGCCGGCGCGGTCGGAGAACGACGGCGGGAAATCCGGCGGACAAAGAAAAGCGGTGGGGTCCTGCGCCCGTAGGGCGGACCCCACCGCTGGAGGAGCGTCGGCTCCCCTAGATCAGGGTGATGTTCTCGGCCTGGGGGCCCTTGGACCCGGCGACGGCGTCGAACTGCACGGCCTGGCCCTCGACCAGCTCACGGTAGCCCGTGGCCTGGATGCTCGAGTAGTGGGCGAAGGCGTCGGGGCCGCCGCCGTCCTGCTGGATGAAGCCAAAGCCCTTGTCGCTGTTGAACCACTTGACCGTACCGGTCGCCATGATGGCACCTCTCGTCGAAAATGAAGAAAACCGCAGATGACGATTTCCCCGTCACCGCGGCGATCTCCCGAGGAGGCGTGCATCCATCGGGCTCACTACTGCAACTCCTTAGAACCTAACACACGAAGACCTCCCTGTCTCGGAAAATCGATGTGTCGAAGGGCACCGGCGTGTGTGGTATCGAAACGAGGGAAAAATATGTCGGGATCCGGTTCTCCGTGGCGTGTCCCGCGTTTTTCGGAGTCGGATTCCCGGTTCTCGGCCCACGGACTCGGGCCCGTGCCCGGCCCGGGGCGCGCTCGTCGACGGCACCCCGGCAGAGCCGGAACATCAGTGTTCGGGCCCCGATCCCCTCAGCGATCCGCCCACGACCAGGGCTTCCGCGAGGGTCTGGTGGGTTGGAAGGAAGGCGTGCATACCCGTGATGTCCAAGACCCTTCGGGTCTGGGGCCCGGGCGCGGCCAACCTGAGGTCGATGCCCAACCGGTCGGCCTGAGCCTGCGCTACCACCAGGAGAGCGATGCCGGCCGCGCCGAAGAAGGTGACGGCGGACAAGTCCACGGCCACCAGGCCCGTTCCGGGACGGAGAGCCTCCAGGAGCCGCTTCTGGAGCCGCGGGACGGTGTACAGGTCCACCTCGCCCGACAGCCTGACGACCATGGAGACCGGTGCGGGGCCCCGTGGCCGATGGGTCCGCCTCCGGGCCCGGGGCACGCCGGTTCCGTGTCCGCCCGCGGGGTGGAGGATGCCTCCCTCGGATTCCCAATCCGTCTCGGCGGGGGACAGAGGTGGACGCAGGGACGCGCTCGCGGTGGCCATGATCTCTGAGGCCTGATCGGTGTTCGTCGCCCGCGAGGCGACCTCCATGGCCGAGCGGGCCACGAAATCGTCCACACCGGGAGGCACCACGAGCAGTCTCGTGTGCGCCCCGTTGCTCCCGACGGCGATCAGCAGGTCGAAGGGGGCAAGGGGGGACCAGGAGAGCCTGATCGCGCGCCCGGCGACCTCCAGGAGACCGGGACGCCGCTTCCAACCAGCCACTCCCAGATCGAGTGTTTGGACTGTTCCCCGGTACTCGTCCAGTGCCAGGACCAGCCCCGGCAACTCCGCGACGGGGTCCCCGGAGCGGGGCCACCAGCCTCCGTCGAGCACACTGCCGCGGCCCGGGACGGGATGCAGACGCAGCCGGGGAACCGATGGAGGCGTGGCGGAGGCTGCGGGCGGATGTGCGGTGAGGTGTGGCATGGGGCAACGCGTCCATAACTCCGGGAAGCCGTCTTCCGAACACACTTCCAGGCGGGAGGGGAGCGGATGGTCCGCCCGAGCCCTGTGCCTTCCGCACTCCCCCGGCACCGCGGTGCGGAGTGCCGACGGGCCCGAGAGCCGTCCTTGTCCCTTCTCACAGTAGGCCGACGAAGGTCATCACGAGGGCGCGGAAAGTGCAAAGCTCGGAGCCGATCCGAGTGGACTCGCGCACGGATGCGCGCGGCGTTCCGGTTGCCGGAGCCGCCGCCGAGGGCGGCCCCGGCGGTCGTCAGTGGCCTCGGTCGATCCACTCCTGGAGGTGCGGCGCCTCGGCGCCGATGGTGGTGGAGGGTCCGTGCCCGGTGTGCACCCGCGTGTCCGACGGCAGGGTCAGCAGACGGTCGCGGATGGAGGCGACGATGGTCGGGAAGTCGGAGTAGGACCGTCCCGTGGCCCCGGGCCCGCCCTGGAACAGGGTGTCACCGCTGAACAGCGCCCCCAGCGCGGGTGCGTACAGGCACACCGCGCCCGGCGCGTGGCCCGGTGTGTGCAGCACGGTCAGCTCCGTCCCCGCGACCTCGACGCTCTGCCCGTCCGCCAGCGCGCCGTCGGGTGCGCGGTCCGGGTGGGTCATGTCCCACAGCACCCGGTCGTCCGGATGCAGCAGGATGGGCGCGCCCGTGGCCTCGGCCACCTCCACGGCCGCGTTGACGTGGTCGTTGTGCGCGTGCGTGCACACCACGGCCACCACCCGGCGCCCGGCCACGGCCGCCAGGATGGGAGCGGCCTCGTGCGGGGCGTCCACCACGACGACCTCGTCGCCGTCGCCGATCAGCCAGACGTTGTTGTCCACCTCCCAGGACCCGCCGTCCAGGGTGAACACCCCGGAGGTGCTCAGGTGCTCCACTCGTGCGCCGCTCACAGCCGCACCACCGACCGCAGGACCTCGCCGCGCTCCATGCGCGCGAACGCCGCCTCGACGTCGCCCAGACCGATCTCCTCGGTGACGAACCCGTCCAGGTCCAGGCGGCCCTGCCGGTAGAGGTCGACGAGCATCGGGAAGTCGCGCGAGGGCAGGCAGTCGCCGTACCAGGAGGACTTCAGGGCGCCGCCGCGGCCGAACACGTCCAGCAGCGGAAGCTCCAGGCGCTTCTCCGGGGTGGGCACGCCGACCAGGACGACGGTGCCCGCCAGGTCACGGGCGTAGAAGGCCTGCTCGTAGGTCTCCGGCCGACCGACGGCGTCGATGACCACGTCGGCGCCGAACCCGCCGGTGAGCTCGCGGATCGCCGCCACCGGGTCGGTGTCACGGGCGTTGACGGTGTGCGTGGCGCCGAACCCGCGGGCCCAGTCGAGCTTGCGCTCCTCCAGGTCCACGGCGATGATCCGCGCGGCTCCGGCCAGGTGGGCCCCGACCACCGCCGCGCTGCCCACGCCGCCGCAGCCGATGACGGCCACCGAGTCGCCCCGGCCCACCCCTCCGGTGTTGATGGCGGCGCCGATGCCCGCCATGATCCCGCAACCGAGCAGCCCGGCCGCGGCCGGCGAGGCCTCGGGGTCCACCTTGGTGCACTGACCGGCGGCCACGAGGGTCTTCTCGGCGAAGGAACCGATGCCCAGGGCCGGGGAGAGCGCGGTGCCGTCTTCGAGGGTCATCGGCTGGGTGGCGTTGTGGGTGTCGAAGCAGTACTGGGGACGGCCCCGGCGGCAGGCACGGCAGTTCCCGCACACCGCCCGCCAGTTGAGGACCACGAAGTCACCGGGGGCGACCGAGGTGACGTCCGGACCGACGGACTCCACCACGCCCGCGGCCTCGTGGCCGAGAAGGAAGGGAAACTCGTCGTTGATGCCGCCCTCGCGGTAGTGCAGGTCGGTGTGGCACACCCCGCAGGCCTGGACGTCGACCACGGCCTCGCCGGGCCCGGGATCGGGGACGACGATCGTGGTCAGTTCGACGGGTTCCCCCTTGGCCCGGGAGATCACGCCGGATACTCGCTGCGACATGGGCAGACGCTCCCAACACGTGGCTCTTCGCGCGACGCGCCGGTGCGCGCCGCCTGGGGCATCACCATGCATCACCCGAGGTGAGCATGTCCAACATGTGAGATGTCTGGGATTCAGTGGCCCGATTCATGAATCGGGTGTTCGGTGCCCAGGAGGTCGAGGAAGGCCCGTGTGGCGATGGAGGGGCGGGCGTCCCGGGGCAGCGCCAGGCCCACCGCCCATCGGGTCCCGCCGGGCAGCGCCACGCTGCGCAGCCCCCCGGCCTGCGGTTTGTCCAGGACCGGCCGAGGCACCACCGCCACGCCCATGCCCCGGTGCACCAGGTCCAACAGGGTGTAGACGTCGTTGACCTGGAGCGCCACGCGCCGGGCGATCCCGAATTCGGCGAAGGCCCGGTCGGCGCAGTCGCGGGCGCCCCAGCCGGGGTGCAGGTCGACGTACTCCTCCCTGGCCAGACGACCCAGCACGTCGTCCTCGTCAAGGGGGTGGTCGGGGGCCGAGAGCAGCATCATCGGCTCCTCCGTGATGCGCAGGATCCGCACGCCCCCGCCTTCGTGCAGGGTGCCCGCCACCAGCGCGGTGTCCAGGTGCCCGGCACGGATCTGGGTGAGCAGCTCTTCGGTGGCCGCCTGCTGGAGGTTGAGGGTCACCTCGGGGTGCAGCGCACGGTAGCGGTGCAGCAGCGGAACCGCGTCGACCACGCCCATGCACTGTTCGGTGCCCAGCGACAACGTGCCCCGCACGCGCTGGTCGTCGGTGACCAGTTCCCGCAGCCCGTCGGCGGCGGCGAGGATCCGCTGGGCCTCGGCGAGGAGCAGCCGCCCGGTCGGAGTGGGCGTCACCCGCCGGGTGGTGCGCAGCAGCAGCTGGGTGTCCAGGTCGCGTTCGAGGGACCGGATCGACGCGGACAGGCCGGACTGGGTGATGCCGAGGCACTCGGCGGCGTGGGTGAAGTGCTGTTCCTCGCACACCGCGACGAAGTGCCGCAACTGTCGTAGTTCCACGCGCGCCAGACTACGGTCTCCGGGCGGTCGTGCGCGTGTCAGGACGAGTCACGCGCGCGGGCGGTCCTCCGCCTGTTCTCCTCGCGCAGTGCCCGCACGAGCTCGTCCTTGTCCATCTTCGAACGACCGGGGATGTCCAGCTGGCGCGCCCGCTCGTAGAGGTGCTCCTTCGTGGCGTTGGCGTCCACGCCCCCGGCGGTCGGGCGCGCCCTGCCCCGCTTCTTGGCCTCGGGGTTCTCCGCCTGGGCGTCCGACGGGCCCGACCTCTGTTTGGGGACCCATCGGTCACCGTGCTTCTCGAACTCGTGCTTGACCGCCGCGAACGCGACACGGTGGGCCCGTTCTCCCTCCCCGTACTGCTCCACGGCCGAGTCGTGCGCCTTGATCCACGTGCGCTGGGCCTTCCTCGACGACCGCCGCAGCGTGTCCGGGAGTTCGCTGGAACCGGGCATCGCGCCCACCCCCTCGTGTCGGGCGGTTTCCGGTCTACCGGTCGCCCTGCCCGAGGTCCGGGAGGGCAAACGTCGGTGACCGCCGGTTCCGGTCAGGAGACGCGGAGGCGTGGCGCGCCCCGCTCCGCGATCGGTCAGGCCAGGCCCAGCAGCCGTTCCACGCTCGGCCAGACCTCGTCCAGGAGGGCGGGGTCGTTGCGCACCCGGGCCAGCAGCACCGTGCCCTCGATCTGCGCGACCATCGACCTGGCCAGGGCGTCCGCTCCGGCCTCCCGTCCGACCAGCCCCGCCTCCCGCGCCGCACCGATCAGGCGGGCGACCATGCCGACCTGTTCGTCGAACACCTCGGCCAGACGCCGACGCACCTGCGGCTCCTGCCCGCTCAACTCCAGGGCGAGGTTGCCGTAGAGGCACCCGTGGATCGCGCCCGACTCGCTGTGGTCGGTGCGCTGTGTGCCGATCAGGCACTCGACCAGGGCGCGGAGCCGCTCGACGGGGCCGTCGGGTTCGGCCAGGGCCGCCTCCAGCACGCGGCGCTCCTCGGCCCAGTGCCCGTCGACCGTCTCGACGGTCAGGGCCTGTTTGGAGTCGAAGAAGTAGTAGAAACTGCCCTTCTTCACCCCGGCGTCGGCGCAGATCTCCGCGACGCCGAGGGCCGTGTAGCCACGTGTGCGCATGAGTCTGCGCGAGGAGTCCAGGATGCGTTCCCTCGCGTCGCTCGTCCGTCCCATGGGCCGAGGATATACGGCCGGTCAACTACTCGCGTGGGATCACAGCCCAGGCGTTGCAAAATAGTTGACCGGTCGTCTATGTTTGTCCCGTCATGGGCCGCCGAGCCCACCCGACCCAAGGGAGAGAAGTCCCCCATGCACGATGTCCGAGTCGCCGTCGCCTTCCACAGCGGCTATGGCCACACCGCACGCCAGGCCGAGGCGGTCGCCCGGGGAGCCGGGAACACGAGCGGCGCCCGTTCCTCACTGCACGACGTCACCGCCCCCGGCGACGCCCTGTGGTCCGCCCTCGACACCGCCGACGCGATCGTGTTCGGCAGCCCCACCTACATGGGCGCCACCTCCGCCGTCTTCCAGACGTTCGCCGAGGCCACCGCCCCCATCTGGCAGGAGCGCCGCTGGCAGGGCAAGCTCGCGGCCGGCTTCACCAACTCCGCCGGGATCAACGGCAACAAGGACACCGCGCTCAGCGCCCTCGCGGTGTTCGCCGCACAGCACGGCATGCTCTGGGTCCCGCTCGGCCTGGCCCCGGGCGGCGAGTACTCCAGCCAGGGCAGCGGCGACGACCTCAACCGGCTGGCGGGCTTCACCGGGGCCATGGCCCAGTCCCCCTCCGACCTGGGCCCCGACCAGGCTCCCCGCGACGCCGATCTGCGCACGGCCGAACACCTGGGCGCCCACGTCGCGCAGGTCGCCGTGCGGTTCGAGCGCGGGCGCGCGGCGGTGGCAGCCTGATGCCGGAGTCGAGCCACGGGACGAAGCCCGGAACCGCCCTCACGAGCGTTCTCGGCACCCGCTATCCCGTGATCCAAGGGCCGTTCGGCGGCGGGCTGTCCACAGCCGAACTCACCGTCGCCGTCTCCGAGGCCGGCGGCCTGGGGTCATACGGCGTGCACGCCATGGCCCCCGACCGGATCGGCCCCCTGGTGGACCGGATCCGCGCGGGCACCTCGGCGCCGTTCTCCGTCAACCTGTGGATCCCCCGCGCCGAGGAGGAGCGGCCCGTCCCCGACACGGCGACGCTGACCACGCACACCGACCGGCTCGCCGCCCACTACTCCGGGTTCGGGCTCACCCCGCCCGACCTGGACACCGTCAACGCCCGGGTGGACTTCGACGCCCAGGTGGACGCGGTCCTGGCGGCCCGCCCCCCGGTGATCAGCGTCGTGATGGGCCTGCCGCCCCAGCGGCTGGTCCAGGGCGCTCGGCGGATCGGCGCACCGATCGTCGGCACGGCCACCACGGTCGCCGAGGCCCGCGCGCTTCAGGAGGCCGGGTGTGACGTGGTCGTGGCCTCCGGCAGCGACGCGGGCGGACACCGCGGCTCGTTCCTGGCCCCCGTGCGCGAGTCGCTCGTCGGAACGTTCTCCCTGGTCCCCCAGGTGAGCGACGCGGTGACCGTGCCGGTGGTCGCGGCGGGCGGGATCGCCGACGGGCGCGGCGTCGCGGCCGCCCTGACCCTGGGCGCCGACGGCGTCCAGGTGGGGACCGGCTTCCTCCGGACCGAGGAATCGGGCGCGAGCCCGGTCCACCGGACCGCGCTGGCCTCGGAACGGGCGGAGACCACCGTGCTCACCCGGCTCTTCTCCGGACGCCCGGCCAGGGGGATCGCCAACGACCTGGTGCGCGCGATGGCCGACGCCGAGGACCGGGTCCCGCCCTATCCGGCGCAGAACAACCTCATGCTGCCGATCCGGACCAAGGCCGCGGAACTGGGACGTCCCGACCTGCTCAACCTGTGGTCCGGTCAGTCCGCCCTCCTCGCCTCCGGCGGTGCCGCCGGGGACTACCTGGCGGCGCTCGTGGCCGGCGCCGAGAAGGCGCTCGGCGCCCCGTTGTAGGCGCGGGGCATCCTCGGTGGGCGGGCACGGCCCCGTCGTGCCCGCCCGTGGCGGTTCACTCGTACTCCGTGCCGCCCTTGCGGGTGAGGTAGTCGTCGGAGACGAACTTGGCGATGGCGCGCCCGCCGAGGACCGGCGAGTACCGTTCGCGGGCGGGCCGGACCACCAGACCCTCGCGGATGTGCAGCGACTTCCCACTCCACGTCTCGGATCCGCGCGCCGCCGCCAGCAGCGCGGCCTCGTCGTACCCGCCCTCGAACAGCCGCGGCACGACGGGCAGCCCCACCGACTCCAGCAGCTCATGCAGCTCCGCGGCGTCCACCCAGGTGCGTGCCCCGCCGACGTCCACCGCGACGTCGAACACCGCGTACCCGGGACGCTCGCCGCGCGCGGTCTCCCCGTACCTCAGGTCCTGTACCCCGGAGCCGAACACCTCACCGAACACACCCACGCGGGCGGCTCCGAACCGCTCGGCGATCGCCCGTGCCGCTTTCGGCACGTCGTGGGTGACCACGGCCTTCCAGTACAGGTTCTCCTCCGTGCGGGCCAGCCCCTGCCGCTTGGAACCGAAGCCCTTGGACGAGACGAACTCCTCCCCGGTACCCGCGACCAGGGTGAACAGGCAGGCCGTCCCATGGATCTTCTCCGTGGCCACGACCGGCTCCCCCTCGGCGAAGGTGTCGGGGTAGCGCTTGACGTTCTCGATCTCGATCCAGGGCATGAGGTCCGCCGCGGGCACGAGTTCACCGCTCATGTGCACGGGGACCTCCGGCACCCACTTGGTGGCCCCGAGTTCCCCGGCGAAGTCGGTCCCCGCCTCGTGCGCGGCGGCCAGGTCGACGTGCGAGAGGCGTTCGGGCACGCACACGATGCCCTGGGAGAGCCGTCCGCGCAGCCGGATCGCCGTGACCCGGTTCTTCCGGGCGCCGGCCAGTCTGCCCGTCAGGCCGAGTTCCTCGATCAGGTCGTCCGGCAGCAGTGCGCCTTCGGGGATGTAGACGGCCCAGTCCCCGGTGCGGTACCTGCCCTTGGCGACGACCGCGTGGAACAGACCCACCTGCGCGAGCTCCAGCGCGTCCGCGTCGGGGTGCGGGTGGATCGTGAGCCGTTCGGCGGTGACCCGCAGGGTGGACATGGGACTCCTTCTTGACCGGGAAGCGCCCTCGGTCGGCGCTTCGAGGGGGTGGGTCCACTGTGGGGGCGGCCCGTGCGAGGCGGCAAAGGGTTTTCGGCCCGGTCTCAGACGCCGACGGCCCCATCCGCGCTCTCGCGCAACAAGTCGGCGTGCCCGTTGTGCCGCGCGTACTCGGCGACGAGTTTCACCAGGATCGCCCGGAGCTGGATGGGACCGCCCGAGCGCGGGGCCGCCGCCAGTTCGTCGAGGGTGGCGGCGCGGTCGACGATCTCCCTCGCCCGCTCCACCTCCCCGCGCCACACCGCGAACGCCTCGGCGGGGTCACCGTCCAGGTCGTCGAAGTCCTGGTCCGGATCGTCCTCGGAGTAGTGCAGCAGAGGCAGGTCCTCCCCCGCGAACTGGACACGCAGCCACCACCGCTCGACATCCGCCAGGTGGCGGACGAGGCCGTGCAGGCTCAGCGTCGAGGGGGCCGCGGCGCGGCCGGAGAGCTGGGCCGCGGTCAGCCCCGCGCACTTGGCCTCCAGGGTGGCGCGGTGCCAGTCGAGGTAGGCGGTGAGCACCTCGCGCTCGGTACCGGTTCGGGGGAGTTCGGGCCGGTCGGACCCCTGCCACTGGGGACTGAACGAGCGTGGCGGCTGCTGTGTCATGGCACCAGTGTCCGGCACCGTAGCGACATTCCACCGGAGGCGTGTGCCCGGCGGGGCCGCGCGGTGCTCACCTGTCCCCGGGGCGGTCCTCAGGCCGCGGGCCAGGAGCTACCGGTCATGTCATAGGCCAGGTGGAACCACACCTTGCGGATGCTCGGGTGCCCGTTGTCCCCCCAGGTGGTGGCGAAGCTGTCGACCAGGGCCAGGCCCCGGCCGCTCTCCGCCGTGAGCCGGTCCCCCACCATCGGCTCCGGGGG
>NZ_ANBC01000585.1 GCF_000341125.1 Nocardiopsis lucentensis DSM 44048
CCGGGTCACCTTGAGCACGAAGGTCTGACCCTCCTCCCCCGAACGGCTGTGCCGCAGGGCGTTGGTCGCCAGCTCCGTCCCCAGCAGGGAGAACACGTACCGGAAGTCGCCGTCGCGGCTGGCGGCGCAGGTGTCCAGGAAGGCCCGGCACAGGGGCACGCTTCTGGGCTCCCCGCGGAACTCCCAGTGCCGTTTGGTGAAGGGCACCGGGGGCCGTCCGTTGAAGTAGTGCCGGTACTCGTCCGGTACACCCGCCAGGACATCGTCGTCCTCTGCGAGCGCGGGCACGGAAACGAGCGTGGGCATGGGTGACTCCTTCGGCGGGGCGGTTCAGTGGGCGGGAGAACCGAGTCAGGGGGAGGCTTGGGAGCATCCGGGGCCGTGAGGGAAGCGGCGCGCCGGACCGGCTACGACCATACGCGATCGACGCCCTGTGGGACAGGGGATGTCGGTGTGGCGCGTTCCGCGAACACGGTCCGAAGCGAAGCGGCGGGACCGGAACGAGCGCCGCTACCCGTCCGCCAGCGCTGCCCGGGCCGCCGCGTCGGCGGCCGTCCGATCCCCGTCGACCAGCCCGATCCGCGTACGCCGGTCCAGCAGGTCGTCCACGTCCAGGGCCCCCTCGTGCCGGACGGCGAACCGCAGCTCCGCCCCGGTGACGCCGCACGCCACCGGTTCGAGCAGCGCGGGGTCCCCTCCGGCCTCGGCGACGACGTTCGGGGCCTCGGCCCCGTACCGGCGCACGAGGCGGCGCGGGACGTCCATCGTGTCGAGCTCCTCCCGGGAGGCCGCGCCGACCAACGGAAGCGACCGCGTCCGGCAGGGCCCGGCGGACAGCCGCCGTGCGCTCACGGCGGCGTCCACCGCCTCCTCCGCCATCGCCCGGTAGGTGGTGAGCTTGCCGCCGACCACGGTGACCGCGCCCGTGGGAGAGACGGTGACGGAGTGCTCCCGGGACAGGTCGGAGCTGGCCCCGTCCCCTTCGATCAGGGGGCGCAGCCCGGCGAAGGCCCCGAGCACGTCCCGGTGTCCCAGACGCGTGCGCAGCGCGACGTTGAGCCGGTCGAGGATGAAGTCGACGTCGCCGTCGGGGACGTCGGGCACGCGGGGGGCGGGGCCCTCCAGGGGTTCGTCGGTCAGCCCCGCGAACACCCGCCCGTCGGCCTGCGGGAGCGCGAACACGAACCGGTTGACGCTGCCCGCGACCGGCACGGTGAGCGCGGCCCTGGGATGCCCGAGCGCGGCTCCGTCCAGCACCAGGTGGCTGCCTCGGCTGGGCCGCAGCCGCACTGACGGGTCGAGGTCCCCGGCGTGGACTCCGGTCGCGTTGACCACGGCCCGGGGCCGGACGCCGACCGTCTCGCCCGTGGTCCCGTCGCGCAGCCACACCCCGTCGGCGGTCACGGACTCGGCCGAACAGCGCGTGATGACGCGTGCGCCCTCCCGCGCGGCGGTCCGGGCGAGGGCGACCACGAGGCGGGCGTCGTCGACCAGCTGTCCGTCGAAGGACAGGATTCCCCCGCGCAGCCCCTCGGGGTTCACACCGGGCAGCAGCCGCAGGGTCTGGCGTGCGGTGAGCAGCCGTGGAGCCGGCAGGACCCGTTTGGGGGTGCCCGCGAGGACGCGCAGGACGTCGCCCATGCCCATTCCTCCGCGCACGAGCAGGGGGCGCGCCAGCCCGGAGCTCCGGTGCACCGGAACGACCATGGGGAGGGGACGGACCAGGTGGGGTGCGGTCACGCGCATGAGGACGTCGCGCTCGCGCGCGCTCTCGTAGGCGATGCCCACCTGGCCCCGGGCGAGGTAGCGCAGGCCGCCGTGGACGAGCTTGGAGCTCCACCGGCTCGTACCGAAGGCCAGGTCGTCGCGTTCGACGAGGACGGTGCTGAGTCCGCGTGCGGCGGCGTCGAGCGCGACCCCGGCACCGGTCACACCGCCCCCGATGACCAGGACGTCCACCTGTGGGTGGGCGCCCAGGTCCGCGAGGTCGGCGGCGCGTCGGGCGGCGTTCAGGGACGAGGACTCGGGAACGGTGTGGCGCATGGGGAGGTCCTTTCCTGGGTGTGGGAGGCGGGGCGGGCGGGACCGTCAGGGGGCGAGGTAGCCGTCCAGCAGGTCGGTGAGCTCGGCGACGAGGCCGGGCTCGTCGAGCAGGTCGGCGAACAGGCGGCGGGAGGTGACGGTGTTCTGGACGGTGACGAGCACGAGCCGGGCGAGGACGGCGGGGTCCCCGGGGCGGACCGACCCGTCGGCCTGGCCCTCGGCGATGACGGGCTCCAGCACCTCCAGGGCGGCGCGGTGGCTGGCGCCGAGCCGGTGGAACGTGTAGGTGGCCAGGAGTTCGGGCTCGGTGTCGACCACGCGGGTGAACAGGGGGTGGTCGAGCATGGCGCGCGCGACCCCGGCGGCGTGGCGGACCAGGCGTACCCGCACGCCCTCCCCGGCCAGGGCGTGTTCCGCGGACTCCTCCTCGGCCAGGAGGATCCGGCGCAGTTCGCGGGTGAGCAGGTCCGCGACCAGGGCCGTCACGTCGGGCCACCTGCGGTAGACGGTCGGTCGGCTGACCCCGGCGCGGCGCGCCACGTCGGTCAGGGTGGTTCGGCGCACCCCGAAGGCCTCGACGCAGGCGCGGGCCGCGTCCAGGATCTGATCCTCTACGTTACGTTTTGACGCCATATGTAAAACTGTAGAGCATGACTGATGAGAACTCCCCCACCGGCCCGCTGGCCGACCCCGCGCCCGAGATGAGCTGGTTCGGTTGGGGTGACCCGACCAGGGCGAAGACGCTCGACCCCGCGCTGCGCGACCTGATCGCCCAGGTCCTGCGCACCGAGCCCGAGGAGCGGCCCGCCGTCGCCGAGGACGAGGTCGCGTTGCCCGCCTCCCGCCTGGACGCAGGGACCCGCGACGCCCTGGCCGGGGTGGTCGGCGCCGAGCACGTGCGCGTGGACGACGCCGCGCGGCTGCGTCACCTCGGCGGCAAGAGCACCCCCGACCTCCTGCTCCGCCGGTCCGGCGCGGCCGACCCGGCGCCGGACGCGGTGGTCCACCCCGCCGACCACGACGAGGTCGAACGTCTGCTGCGGGTGTGCTCCGACGCCCGCGTGGCCGTCGTCCCCTTCGGCGGCGGCACCAGCGTCGTGGGCGGGGTCGCGCCCCTGAGCGGCGGGTTCCCGGCCGTGATCGCCCTGGATCTGCGGCGGCTGGACCGTCTGGTGTCCTTCGACCGCGTCTCCGCCACGGCGGTCCTGGGCGCGGGCGTGCGCACACCGCTCGCCGAGGCCCTGCTCGGCGAGCACGGGTACACGCTCGGGCACATGCCGCAGAGCTACGAGTACGCGACCGTCGGCGGGTACGCGGCGACCCGCTCCAGCGGGCAGGCGTCCTCGGGATACGGCCGGTTCGAGGACATGGTGGTGTCGCTGCGCGTGGCCACCCCGCGCGGCACCCTGGAGCTGGGCGGGCCGCCCGCGTCGGCCGCCGGTCCGGACCTGCGGCGGCTGATGCTCGGTTCGGAGGGCGTCCTGGGTGTGATCACCGAGGTCGGTCTTCGGGTGCGCCCCCGCCCGGAGACGGTGCTGGACGAGGCCTGGTCCTTCCCGGACTTCGCGACGGGCGCGGCCGCGCTGCGCGAACTCGCGCAGTCGGACGTGCGGCCGACCATGGCGCGGGTCCTGGACGAGTCGGAGACGTTCGTCGGCGCGGCGCTCGGCGGCCGGGAGGCCGTGCCGGGGTGCCAGGCGGTCCTGGGGTTCGAGGGGACCGGGGCGGACGTGGCCGCGCGGTCGGCCGCCGTCCGGGAGGTCCTGACGGCGGCGGGCGGCACACCGCTCGGCGCGGAGCCGGTGGCGCACTGGCGCGAGAACCGGTTCTCCGCCCCGTACCTGCGCGACACCCTGCTGGCGTCGGGGTTCGTCGCGGAGACGTTGGAGACGGCGGCGACCTGGACCGATCTGCTGCCGTTGTACGAGGCGGTCTCGGAAGCGCTGACCGGTGCGCTGGACGGAGACGAGGGCGGCGTCGTGGTGATGTGCCATGTGTCGCACACCTATCCGACCGGGGCCTCGCTGTACTTCACGGTCGCCACGGCGGCGGGTGAGGCGCCCCTGGAGCGGTGGGACCGGGCCAAGCGGGCCGCCTCGGACGCGATCGTGGCCCATCGCGGGACGATCACCCACCACCACGCGGTGGGCACCGACCACCGGCCGTGGATGGCGGCGGAGATCGGCCCGCTGGGCGGCGACGTGCTGCGCGCGGTCAAGACGGCGCTGGACCCGGAGGGCGTGCTCAACCCGGGCAAGCTGATCCCCGACGCGTCCTGAGCCGGGACCCCGGGCCGCGGCCCCGGCGGAGGGCGCCGGGGCCGCGGGTGACGGCGGACGCCCCGGACGCCCCCTGCCACCGCGGACACCCGTGAGGGTCGTGGGCGTCCGGGTCAGGCGCGCTCGGACTCCCGGGAGAGCTGTCGGTGGACCCGGTCGGCCAGGTCGTCGAGCTCCGCCATGGCCTCCTCCGTGTCGACGTCGCCGTCGAACACGCGAAAGACCGTCACGACGACGTTGACCGTGCTGAAGGACGCGAAACCGTGCACGGTCTCCTCGTCGAAGTAGCCGGGTTCGTAGAGGACGAGGGCTCCACCGTCTCCCACCGAGGTCGTGGCCCAGTCGAGGAGGTCCGTGTCCAGGTCCTCCTCCCAGTCCCCGTTCTCCAGGTCCTCCAGGAAATCCTCGGTTTCGTCACGTATGTCCTCGACGGCGGACCCGTCGTCCTCGTACTCCAGGAGGTTGACGGACACCGACATCACGTCCTCGGAGCCGTCCTCCACGTCACACCACAGGTACCCGATCAGGTCGTCCTGATCGCGGGACTCCAGGTCCTCCCCCTCCTCGTACTCGCCCTCGGCCCGCAGTCCCTCGGTCTCGGACATGGAGTCGAGGAACTCGCTCGACAGCAGGCGGCGGCAGCTCGGCAGGTCCGCGTAGGGACGGGAGCCGGACAGGTTCCAGACCAGCGCCCCGCCCGTGGCCAGCAGCGCGACGGCCGTCACGCTCGCGCCGATGATCAGTGCGAGCCGACCGGTGCGGCGCGGCGGGCCGCCCGGCCCGGGATGGCCCGGCGCCGACGGCTGCTGGGGCGGCACTCCCCCGGGACCTCCCGGACCGCCGTACGGACCTCCCGGCGCGCCGTACCCGGGCGGATACCCGTCGGGCTGGCCGCCGTACGGGGCTCCGGGCCGCCCCTGTGGAGGGGGCGGGGGCGGTTGGAAGTGGGGCTGGCCTCCGCCGTATCCGGGCTGCCCGGGCTGCGGGGGCCGTCCCGGTTGCCCGGGGAACGGCGGCTCGCCTGGGTTGCCCGGGAACGATCCGTCGTCGGGGGGATATCCGGTCATCGATGTCGCGGCGTGGGCACGCTCCGCGCTCGTCTCGGAGCGAACGCCGCACCTCCTCACAGGTGTCGCTGGGTCGCACGGAACGGATGGGGTGTGCTCCCCTCCACCCGCGTGGGGCTCGTGCGTTCGTACGACGACCCAGTATTGCGCCCACCGTCCGCGTCGTCATGTCCGCACTCCGCGACGGCGTGTGACACGGCGGGACGCGTCCCCCGCCCGAGCACGTGACAATGGAGTCGTGGCACGAGGAAAACTCCGCATCTACCTGGGGTCGGCGCCGGGGGTGGGCACGACCCACAACGCGCTGGCCGAGGCCCGCCGTCGGGCCGAGGACGGCACCGACGTGGTCGTGGCCGCCGCCCACACGCACCGCCGACAGCGCACGTCCGCCCTGCTGACGGGGTTGGAGGTGGTACCCCAGCACCCGTCCGGCGCGGTCGACACCGCCGCCGTCATCACGCGCGCCCCCGACCTGGCGCTCGTCGACGACCTCGCCCACGCCAACGGACCGGACGCGCCCACCTACGCCCGCTGGCGGGACGTGGAGAAACTGCTGGACGCGGGGATCGACGTCGTCAGCACGGTGGGGATCCACCACCTGGAGTCGCTCAACGACGTCGTCACGCAGATCACCGGTGTGCGGCCCGAGCAGACCGTCCCCGACCAGGTCGTGCGCCGCGCGGCCGAGGTCGAGCTCGTGGACGTCACCCCCCAGGAGCTGCGCCGCCGGATGGCGCACGGCGACATCCATCCGGCCGAACGCGTGGACGCCGCCATGGCCGCCTACTACCGGGAGGGCAACCTCGCCGCGCTGCGCGAGCTGGCTCTGCTGTGGACCGCGGACCGGGTGGAGGAGGGTCTGGCCCGGTACCGGGGCGAGCACGAGATCCGCAGCACCTGGGAGGCGCGCGAACGCGTCGTGGTCGCGCTCACCGGAGGACCGGAGGGAGAGACGCTGATCCGCCGCGCGGCCCGGGTCGCGGCGCGCTCGCGCGGGGGCCACCCCCAGCCCAGCCACCTGTTGGCCGTCCACGTGGTGAAGTCGGACGCGGTCGGCCGCCCCCTCACCGACCACCTCGTCCGCCAGCGCAAGCTGCTCGCGGAGCTGGGCGGCACCTACCACCAGGTGATCAGCTCCGACGTGCCCAAGGGGCTGCTGGAGTTCGCGCGGGGTGTGCACGCCACGCAGATCGTGCTGGGATCCTCGCGCCGCCGCAGCTGGGAGTACGTGTTCGGCCCCGGGGTGGGCGCGATCGTGGCGCGCGACTCCGGGGACATCGACGTGCACATCGTCACCCACGAGGAGGTCGGCAGCGGGATGTGGCTGCTCCCGGCCCCGGGGCGCGGTGTCGGCGAGCACCGGCGCGTGACCGGGTGGGTACTGGCCGCCGCGGCTCCGGCGCTGATGTCACTGCTCCTGTTGCTCCCCCCGTTCTCCGAGGTGGGGTTGTCCTCGGACGCGATGTTCCTGCTGCTGACCACGGTCGCCACGGCGGCGGTCGGCGGCCTGTGGCCGGCCCTGGCCTCGGCGCTCTGGAGCGCGTTACTGCTCACGCTGGTGCTCTCACCCAGCCACGACAGGCCACCGGTGTCCTTGGACAACACCGTGGCGCTCACCGCGTTCGTCCTGGTGGGCCTGCTGGTGGCGGTGGTGGCGGAGATGGCGGCGCGGCGGTCGGCGCAGGCCGCGCGCGGCCGGGCGGAGGCCGACGCGATCGCGCTGCTCGCGGGCAGTGTCCTGGCCGGGAACGAGCCCCTCCAGGCACTGCTGCGGCGCATCTCCAAGACCTTCGGTCAGCGGTCGGCGACGCTGTTGGAACGGGTGGAGGACGACCGGTGGAGCGCCGTGCACAGTGTGGGCGCACCCGCGTGCGAGTCGCCGGACGAGGCGGACGTGCTCGTGTCGATCTCCGACTCCCTGGCCCTGGCGCTGCGCGGCCGGGTGCTGCCCGCCGCCGACCGCAGTGTGCTGTGGGCGTTCGCCGCCCACCTGGGAATCGCCCTGGAGCACAAGCGGCTGGAGTGGGACGCCGCCGAGGCGCGCGGCCAGGTGGCGGGCAACCGCATCCGCACCGCGCTGCTGGCCGCGGTCTCCCATGACCTGCGCACGCCGCTGACGTCGATCAAGGCGAGCATGGCCAGCCTGCGGGCGACCGACATCGAACTCGACCCGGAGGACCGGGACGCCCTGATGGAGACCGTGGAGGAGTCCGCGGATCGGCTCAACCGGCTGATCGACAACCTTCTGGACATGAGCCGGGTGCAGACCGACAGCGTGCGCCCCAAGATCCGGCCCGTGGGGCTGGAGGAGGTGGTCTCGGCCACCCTGATCGGTCTGCCCCACGAGGCGGTCACGGTGGACGTGCCCGACTGCCTGCCCCGGGTCCGGGCCGACGCGGGGTTGCTGGAGCGGGCGGTGGCCAACGTGGTGTCGAACGCCGTACGGCACAACCCCGACCCGCGCGTGCCCGTGCTCGTGGCGGCGAGCGCGCACGGCGGGAGCGTGCAGTTGCGCGTGGCGGACCGGGGGCCGGGTGTGTCGGACGAGGGGAAGCAGCGGATGTTCGAGGCCTTCCAGCGCCTGGGCGACGCGCCCCAGGGCACGGGCGTCGGTCTCGGGCTGGCCGTCGCCCGTGGTTTCGTTGAGGCCATGCACGGCACGCTCTCCCCCGAGGACACCCCGGGCGGCGGGCTGACCATGGTGTTCGACCTGAGAGCCGCGGACACGGACGGCGAGGACGACGAGAGGGGGGCCCATGCGGGTCCTGGTCGTTGACGATGACATGCAGATCATCCGCGCGATGCGCATCAACCTGCGGGCGCGCGGACACGACGTGGACACCGCTCCCGACGGCGCCGCGGCGCTGCGTCTGGCGGCCGAACACCACCCTGACGTGGTCCTGCTGGACCTCGGACTGCCCGACATGGAGGGCATGGAGGTGATCCAGCGGCTCCGCGGGTGGTCCCAGGTACCGATCATCGTGCTGTCGGCGCGCCACTCGGCCGGGGAGAAGGTGCGTTGCCTGGACTCGGGCGCGGACGACTACGTCACCAAGCCGTTCGGCATGGACGAGCTGCTGGCGCGGATGCGCGCGGCGGAGCGCCGGTCGGTCCGCCTGGAGGAGGCACCGGTGGTGCGCACACCGTCCTTCACCGTGGACCTGGGCGCCAAGCGGGTGGTGCGGGACGGTGAGGAGGTGCGGCTCACCCCCACGGAGTGGCACATCCTGGAGATCCTGGCCCGGCGTCCCGGGCAGCTGGTCAGCCAGCGCCAACTGCTGCACGACGTGTGGGGCCCCGCCTATCAGAGCGAGACCAACTACCTGCGGGTGTACCTGGCGCAGCTGCGCAGGAAGCTGGAGCCCGACCCGGCGCGACCGCGGTACCTCATCACCGAGGCGGGCCGGGGGTACCGTTTCGAGACTCCGAGGACGGACGACTAGGCCCCGATTTCCCCTCCCGGAACGATCACCCGAGGGCGTTTCGTTCGGGCGCCGGCGGGGTTCTCAAGGGTCGAGGCTGCGCCGGAGGCGTCCGTGGAGGGTGGTGGCGGGCGACGGGCGGGCCGAAGCCCAGCGGAGGACCAGAACAAACACGGCCCGTGTCACCTGGAGTGGGAGCGGACCAGCGTATGGTCACCCGCCATCAGGTCCACGAGGGTCTCGAACTCGTCGGTGTGGCTCTGTGCGCGGTTGACCTTGGCGACCGCCAGGCAGGGCGCGAACGCGCGCACCCACTCCATCATCCGGTCGCCGTCCACTCCCATCGTCTGGGGGGAGGACGTCGACGCGCCGCTCCACCTCGGTGATACTCGTCGCCTTCCACACCGCCCAATCCACGGCGTCGGCCGCGCCGTCGCCCACGCAGGCGCGCGGGTCGAGCGCGACCAGGCCGCGTGAACCGCCGTCGAGCACGTTGCCCGGGTGCAGGTCGCCGTGCAGGGGGACGACGTCGGTCTCACCGATGGCCAGGGCGCGGGCCCGGCAGTAGCCCTGGTGCAGGGCGGTGGTGGAGATGACCTTGGCCGCGGGCCCCTCGTTGCGCTCGCGGTTCCACAGGTCGAAGATGAACTGCACCCGCGCCATGAGGGGGCGCAGCTCCATGAGCTGGCTCCGGGACACCTCCACCCCGTGGAGCTGGGAGAGGAGGGTCCCGATGGTCACCATGGGCGGGACCACCCCGATGTTGGCGACCGTCTCCCCCTCCACGCGTTCCATGAGGATGGCGCCGCGCCGCGCGTCCAGGTCCCACACCTCGGGCACCCGGTGGGAAGGCGCCCACATCCGCAGCATGTTGGCTTCGGTGACCGCGAGCCCGCTGTCCGGGGACAGCTTGAGGACACCTTCGCGGCCGTCGGACAAGGTGACGTACACGACGACGGCCGTGCGGCCGTGCGGTGCGCCTCCGTCGACGGTGAGCCGCCACTCCGTCGCGATCTTCTCGACGACGGAAGGAAGCTCGGACAGCCACTCGGTCACGTGGCCGCCGAAGCGCCGTTCCAGACGACGACGCTGGCGGGCGGC
>NZ_ANBC01000586.1 GCF_000341125.1 Nocardiopsis lucentensis DSM 44048
CGACGCTGGCGGTCGTCGACGAACTGCGCTGTGACGTCGTTCATACATCCACCTTAGGTTCGCTCACGTCGACGCCGACCGGGGCCGAGCCCCCATCGCGGGCGGCGGTCGCGTGCGTGGCGACGACCCTCCTGGCCGGGGTCGGCGGCGGGGGACCGACATGTCGGGGTCATGAAAGGCCGCGACCTCGCGAGGGGTCGTACCCGAACCCGCTCCGCTCCGTGCGCCGGCCGAAGCGGAACGGATGTGGCTTCGTGGGTGCGGGGAATTCCCGCCCCTTGCCCTCATACCCATCCGCGCGGCCCGAGTAACGGTTCCCGGCGCTCAGACCAGCCGGCCCTTCGCCGCCCGGTGCTGGGCGAGAAGGGTGTCCACGACCAGGTCGGACGGCCATAGCGGCGCGGTGAGGGCGGTGACGTCCAGCCCCCGGAGCAGGTCGAAGTCGGGTCCGTCGACCAGCCGCCACGCGGCGACCGCGACGCGCTCACGTCCGTCGCGACGCAGACGGTCGACGGCGTCGAAGACCGAGGGGGCCCAGGTACGCAGGTATCCGACCTGGACCGGGGCGCTCAGGCGTCGGCTGAGCATGCGGGCCACGTCCATCACCACCTGGCGCTCCTCGGCTCCGGTGGTGCCGTCGGCCGCCAGGACCACACCGTCCTGCGGGCTCCAACCCGCCTCCCCGAGCCGCCCGGCGAGGTCGGCGACGATGGAGGGCACCGCGCCCAGGGGCGAGGTGTGGCAGGAGTTCTCCAAGTGGGCGAGGTCGAGCCGGGAGAACAGGTGTGCGCTGGCCACGTCTCCCCCTGCGACGAACGCGGGGACGACCACCTTGGGGCCCGGGACGGAACGGACCGCCGCGGCGACCTCGTCCGGGCTGCCGAAGGCCTGGGCCACGGGGGCCTCACCCCGGTCCGCCACCGCCTCGGCCAGGCCGCACAGGGCCTCCCGTCGGTGGGCGTCACGCGAATCGTCGGCTACGAGGACCATCGTGGGGACCATGTGCGGCTCCTTGGAATCGCTGTGAGGATCTGCCGTCTTCCGCGAGCGTAAAGCGGCCCAGTTTCGGGGGAGTGCCCCTGTGTTACGCCCGGGAAAACATCAGACAATGGCTGTGATGGTTATCACCAGAGGTTCTCTTGGTGAACCATAACAATCGCCGAAAAAACAGGGCGTGTCCACACCACCGCGGGGTGGCGTACGCCGCACCGCGATCCGCGCAGTGTGCCCGCCCCCAGGTCATCACCGACCTCCTTGGCCGCACCAGGCACGACATCCGACACCCGCGCGGAACCGGAGAATGAAACCGAGGGGAGAGGCCGTCGAATACGCTTCGTCCAAGCGAACGATTTGTCGGGAAAGTTCTCTAGAGAAAATCTCGGACAAATAAATTCAAATGCATATGCACGCGGCAGGTGCACGTGATTCCGAACGCGCGGACGGCCACCGCCCCCCACTGCCGAACGAGCACCCCCGCGCCGGCACACGAGGGTTCACCTCCGAGCCCTTGCACACGGAGAGCATCCCTGTCAAGGGTGCGCGCTCCCCTTCCACCCCGTAACCGCACACCACCTGACGTGTGGGGACAGGGGGCGAGTCCGGCGTGATCACTTGCCAACCCCCTTCACGCCAACCACACTTGACCTCGAACGGAGGACTTCCCAGATCACACCCACCACGGGAATCCCCCGGGTCGCCACGCCTCGGCCCCCCACCCCGAGCGGACACGACCCGCCGATCCACCGAACCATCCAGACTGGAGTAAGCATGGCCGTCCACCCTCGGGTGCAGACGCTGGCCCAGACCTTCCTCGCCCACGCGGACCGGACCGCCCCGGGTCTGGTCGAAGGGCTCTATCTGACCGGTTCGGTCGCTCTCGGCGACTTCCGTCCGCACACCAGCGACGTCGACTTCGTCATCGTCACCTCGCGCGCCCCGGAGCAGCCGGAGCTGGAGCTCCTGCGCCGCGCCCACCTACTCACCCGCGCCGACGTCCCCCGCCCCCAGTTCAACGGCATCCACGTCACCTGGGACGACCTCACGCGCGACCCCGCCTCCTGCGGCTCCGTCGCCTCGGTCATCGCCGGACGCTTCCGGGCGCGGGCCGGCAACGACGTCAACCCCGTCACCTGGCACATCCTCTCCGACCGCGGCGTCACCGTGCGCGGACCACACCCCCTCGAACTCGATGTGTGGGACGAGCCGGAGAGCCTGCGCGCCTGGTCCCTCGGGTCGCTCGACGAGCAGTGGCGCCGCTGGCGGGAGAAGGCGGGGCGCCTGGTGACCCCGCGCGGACTGGCCGTGCTCGGCTCCCTGGCCCCCTCCTGGAGCGTGCTCAGCGTCAGCCGCCTGCACTTCACGCTCAAGACCGGGGAGATCACCTCCAAGTCCGGTGCGGGCACCTACGCCCTGCACGCCTTCCCCGAGCGGTGGCAGCGCATCGTCAACGAGTGCCTGCGCGTCCGCCGGGGAGCCCAGGCCCCCTCCCTGTACGAGAACGCGCTCGCCCGGCGCCGGGCGGCCCTGGACTACATCGAGATGGTCCTGGACGACGCCCTGCGTCCCGGCCTGGCCGTCTGAGTCCCGTTCGCCCCGGGCCCCCGCCCCGTCTCCGTCCGTGGACGGAGGGCCGTCGGGCATGTCCTACTCTGATGGGCATGACCATGCGCCCCATCGTCCGGTTCGGCGACCCCGTACTCGTCGCCAAAACCACCCCCGTCACCCGGTTCGACCAGCACACCGAGGCCCTCGTCAAGGACCTGCTGGACACCGTGGAGGCCCCCGGCCGCGCCGGGCTGGCCGCCACCCAGATCGGGGTCGGGCTGCGTGTGTTCAGCTACAACGTCGAGGGGCGTTTCGGGTATGTGATCAACCCGAGCATCGCGGAGCTGTCCGAGGAGGTCCAGGAGGGCGACGAGGGCTGCCTCTCCGTCCCCGAGCTCTGGTACCCCACCCGCCGCGCCCAGCGCGCCGTCGTCACCGGGGTGGACCTGCGCAACGAGCCGGTCACCGTCGAGGGCACCGGGCTCATGGCGCGCTGCCTCCAGCACGAGACCGACCACCTGGACGGCATGCTCTACATCGACCGGTTGGACGCCGAGGAGCGCAAGCGCGCGATGCGTGACATCCGCCGCTCGTCCTGGTTCCTTCCCGCCGCCTCGCCCCCCTCCGCTCCGACCGGTGGCGCGCTTCCCAGCGCGTTCGGCGGCGGGGGCTGACCCACACCACCGCTCCGGAAGGGGACCCGTCGCGGGACCGACACTCCGGACCGCCGTTTCCCAGTGACGCGGGTGATACCAACGCATCCCGGTGGGAACGGGTATCTTCGGACACGGCCCCGCACCCGCCCCCACGGTCACGTGGAGCACCGTACAAGGCATGTCGATCCGTCCACCCCCGTCCCCCACGGCACCCCCACACCACCGTTGGCGAGGACGGACCGCGCGTGGACCGTCCCCGGAGCAGCCATGACACCCTCCTGTCCGCCCACCCCGCGGCGCGCCCGACGCCCCGCCCTCACCGTCGCCGCCGTCACCGCGGCGCTCATGGTCGCCCTTCCCCCGACCGCCGCGGCCGAGCCGGATGAGGTCGACATCGATGAACTGACGGAACGGGCGGAGGAGCTGGAGGAGTCCTACAACGGCGAACTGCTCCAGTTCAACGAGATCCGGGACCGGGTCGAACAGGCCGAGGAGGACCTGGCGGAGATCGGGGAGCGGCTGGACTCGTCCCGGAGCGGGGTGTCCGCGATCGCCGCCTCCCGGTACAAGACCGACGGCTTCCTCCCGAACCTCCAGATCGTCTTCTCCAGCGACCCCGAGCAGATGTACGCCGACGCCGCGACCGTCGCCTACATCAGTGAGAGCCAGTCCGAGCAGATCTCCGGCCTCGTCGACACCCACCGGGAGCAGCAGGAGGTGGCCGAGGAGCTGAACGAGGAGCTGGCCGAGGCCGAGGAGCTCATCGAGACGCTGGAGGAACAGCGTGACGAGGTCGAGGAGCAGATCCGGGAGTACGAGGAGTCCCAGGTCCCCGAGACCCCCGGGAACGGCACCATCCCCGACGGCGCCAGGGGCGGCGGCTGGGATTCCACCACGCCGCGCATGGCCGCGATCCGCGACAACATCATCATGGCCTACGGCGCGCCCTACCCCGTGGGCTGCTGGCGGCCCAGCGCCGACGACCACGGCGACGGCCGCGCCTGCGACTTCATGATGAGCTCCGGAGGCGCGATGCCCTCAGCGGAGAACCAGGCCCTCGGCGACCAGATCGCCCAGCACGCGATCAACAACGCCGCCGCGTGGGGTGTGGACTACGTGATCTGGCGCCAGCGGATCTGGCAGCAGAGCAACCCCCGGTGGGTGTTCATGAACGATCGCGGCGACAACACCCAGAACCACTACGACCACGTGCACATCAGCTCGTACTAGCGGTGTTCGTCCTGGTCTTCCGCTTCGCCTCGGCCCTCCGTCTCGTCGCCCGCCCTATCCGGCCCGAACGGGTCCTCCGGCGCGGGCGAGCGGGAGGGCCACCGCCAGCGCCACCGCCGTGAGCGCGAAGGCCGGTCCGTAGCCGAGCAGCTGGATGACCAGGCCCAGCCCCATCGCTCCGGCGCCGGCGCCCCCGTCGAAGCCGATGTTCCACACCGCGCTGGCCCGGCCGAACCCGGCCGGCCCGGCGCGGTTGAGCATGAGGGTGACCGTCTCGTTCTGCACCGCGCCGAACCCGAGGCCGAACACGGCCGCGCCACCCACCGCCAGGACCGCCACCCCGGCCCCCGGCTGACCGCCGCCGTCCTGCCACCACAGGGCCGCGCTCGTCAGGGCCGTCCCGACGACCGCGACGACCATGCCCGGCATGAGCAGGAGGCTCCGGCGGAGGCGGTCGTGCAGGCTTCCGGCGCTCCACCGGCCGATGACGACGCCCAGCGCGTAGGCCGCCAGCACCCCGCTGACCAGCCACGCGGCTCCCTCCAGGGGGATCGCCACGAAGGTGACGAGGGCGCTACCCGCCGACGCGGTCAGCAGCATGAGGACGAGCGGGGCGGCCAGCATCGAGAACGGCACGCGCCCGCCCGGGGCAGCGGGGCCCCGGCCGCGACCCGATCCCCGCAGGGCGGGACGGTTGCGGCCCCCGTCGGCGAACCAGACGCCCGCGGACAGCACACTGCCCGCCACCGAGCACAGACCGGTGATCCAGAAAGCGGTGTCGAACCCGAGGCTGAGCGCGACCCCCACACCGCCGGGCAGGATGAGGACCTGGGGCAGGCCGACGGCCAGGCCGTAGTAGCCCGTCGCCCGGCCCATCTGGTCACCGGGGACCAACCGGGCGGCCAGCGCGGTTCCGGCGACCGTGATCATCCCGAACCCGATCCCGCGCACGGCCGACACGGCGATGAGCGGCGCCAGGTCGGTCGTCACCGCGAAGAGCGGGGTGGGCGCGCCCATGATGAGCGCCCCCACCGGGAACGCCCAGCGGTACCCGCCGCCGCGTTCGAGCAGCCAGGGCATGCAGAGCTGGGTGAGCACGGTGGTGAGCATGAACGCCGTCGTGGTGCTGCCCGCGCCGAACTCGCCCGCCCCGCCGCGCGAGGCCCACAGGGGGACGAGCGGGAGCACCGCGGCGAAACCGGTCATCCCGACCGCCGTGGCCGCGATGAGCAGGGCGAACCCCCGCCCGCGCAGCCCGGGGAGTCCGTCAGGGGGCGATGCCGTCTCCGAGGGCTCCGAGGAGGACGAACGTGATCGGATCATCCGCCCTTTTTATCCCGGTTCGCCGCCCCTGTCGATGGCGTACCGGCCAGTCCCGTCACTCCGACCGGTCCCGTCACTCCGACCGGTCCCGCGCGGAGGTGAGCCGCTCCCGCAGCCAGTCCCGCAGCCGGGCGGTCAGCTCCGGCGTCACCGCGCGCTCCGCGTGGCCCATCCCCGGAACGATCCACAGTTCCCGCGGCTCCCGGGCCGCGTCGTGGATCGTGGTGGCGTGGGACACCGGGAAGTAGTCGTCGGCGTCGCCGTGCACGACGAGGAGCGGGGTCGGCGCGATGTCCGCCGCGACCTCGCGGGGCTCCGCCGGACGCGGATCCCACCGCTCGTCGGTCACCCGCACCTTGCGGACACGGCGGAGGAAGAACCGGCCGAGGGCGCCCTCGATGCCGAAGTGGAGCAGTCGCATCCGCCGGGTCCCCCTGTAGTACCAGCGGCTGGGTCCGCTCACTGCCACGGCGGCCGAGACGCCTCCGTAGATCGCGGCGTGGCGGACCACCACCGCGGCGCCCATGGAGAAGCCCACGGTGGCGACGGAGGTGTAGCCCGACTCCCGCAGGTGGGCCACGACCGCCTCCAGGTCGTGGATCTCGGCGTTGCCGACGGTGCTCAGACCGCCGGACCCGTGGTGACCGCGGAAGTCGAAGGTCATCACGTCGCCGACGGGGATGAGCCCCTCGGCGATCGCGCGGGTGTGGGGGCTGTGGTGGGTACCCGTGAACCCGTTGGCCAGGACCACGGCCGTGGTTCGGGGCTCGGACCCACGCCGCAGCACGGCGTCGATGCCGACCCCGTCGGAGGTGGTCAGCCAGAGGCGTTGGACCTGGGAGGGCGGATGGTCGATGGCGTCAGACACCCGACCATCGTGCCCGATCGCCACCGGCCTCCGACGACCGACCCCGGCGTGTCGCCCTCGACCCGTCACCACCCGCACCGGATCGGCCCCTTACCGACACACGAGGCATATCGGAACACGCGTGAGTGACCTCTTGTGGTGAACGACGTGACAAGCGAATGTGGAGAGTGTCACGGGTCACACCAGCGACGGTGTCCTCCGCTCTGGCGCGACCGGCAACCGACCCCGAAGGGCTGGGTGGTAGGGATGGTGGATCGAGCCGGAACAGTACCCAGGGCCGACAGGCCCGAGAACATCCGCAACGTCGTACTGGTCGGACCGGCCGGCGCTGGGAAGACGAGCCTCGTGGAGGCCCTTCTCCTGGCCGCCGGGGAGATCGGACGCCCCGGTCGCGTGGAGGAGGGCACGACGGTCAGCGACCACGACGAGGTTGAGATCCGGCAGAAGCGCTCCGTGAACCTCACCCTCAGCCCGATCATGGTGGGCGACGTCAAGGTCAACCTGTTGGACACCCCGGGCTACGCCGACTTCATCGGCGCGATGCGCGCGGGGCTGCGCGGCGCCGACGCCGCCCTCTTCGTCGTCTCCGCCCTGGACGGCGTGGACGGGCGAACCCGTGTCCTGTGGGAGGAGTGCGCCGCCGTCGGGATGCCCCGCGCGGTGGCCGTCACCAAGGTGGACCACCCGCGCGCGGACTACGACCAGGTGGTCGCCGAGTGCCAGGAGGCGTTCGGGGGCGGGGTGCACCCGGCCTACGTTCCCGCCGTGGAGGGCAGCGGCGACGCGCGCCACCTCGTCGGCGTCTGGGGCCTGGTGTCCGAGCGCTACCACGACTACTCCGGCGGTGAGGCCGCCGACCGCCCGGTACCCGACTGGCTGCGCGAGACCGCCGGGCCGCTCCGGGAGACCCTCGTGGAGGAGGTCATCACCGAGAGCGAGGACGAGGACCTCATGGAGCGCTACATGGAGGGGGGCGAGCTCGACCCCGACCGGCTCATCGCCGACCTCAAGGAAGCGGTGGCCGCGGGTGGGTTCCACCCGGTGCTGGCGCTCAGCCCGACGAAGGGCGTGGGCGTGCGCGAACTCCTCCGGGAACTACCGCTGTCGTGTCCCGACCCGACACGCCGCCCCTTCCCCGAGGTCGCCCGGCCCGACGGGCGTCCGGTGGAGGGGCTGTCCTGCGACCCCGACGGGCCGCTCGTGGCCGAGGTGCTCAGCACCACCACCGACCCGTACGTGGGCCGGATGAGCCTGGTGCGGGTGTTCTCCGGGACGCTGCGCCCCGACTCCGAGGTGCACCTGCACGGGCACGGAGTCCCGAGCGGCATGACCGGCACCGAGGAACACGACCGGACGGGCGCCGACGAGCGGCTGGGGGCGCTGTCGGTACCGCTGGGCCGGGAGAACCGCCCGGTGGGCGAGGCCGTCGCGGGTGACCTGTGCCTGGTCGCCAAGCTTCCCGCGGCCCGCACCGGGGACACCCTGTCCGACCGGGACCGCCCGCTGCGGGTGTCGCCGTGGCGCTTCCCGCAGCCTCTGTACCCGGTGTCGATCCGCGCCGCCTCCTCGGCCGACGAGGACAAGCTCTCGCACTCCGTCGCCCGACTGGTCGCCGAGGACCCGTCGCTGCGGGTGGAGGTCAACACCGAGACCCACCAGATGGTCATGTGGACGCTGGGCGAGGCGCACCTGGACGCGGCGCTGGACCATCTGGAGCACAAATACGGGGTCCGGGTGGAGACCGGCGAGGTGCGGGTGCCGCTGCGGGAGACCTTCGCCGCCAGGGCCCAGGGGCTGGGCCGCAACGTGAAGCAGAGCGGCGGACACGGCGAGTACGGGATCTGCAAGATCAAGGTGGAACCCCTGGCGTCCGGGGCCGGCCTGGAGTTCGTCGACGAGATCGTGGGCGGTGTGGTGCCCCGGCAGTTCGTCCCCTCCGTGGAGAAGGGTGTGCGCGCCCAGATGGCCGAGGGCGTGGACTCCGGGTACCCGCTCGTCGACATCCGCGTCACGCTCTACGACGGGAAGGCGCACTCGGTGGACTCCTCCGACATGGCTTTCCAGAAGGCGGGCCGCCTGGCGCTGAGGGACGCGGCCGAGGCGGGGAGGCTGGCGACGCTGGAACCGGTGGACGAGGTGTCCGTGGAGGTGGACGAGGCCTACCTGGGAACCGTGATGAGCGACCTGTCCGCACGGCGCGGCCGCGTGGTGGGCACGGAGACCGCTCCGGGCGGCCGGGCGGTCGTACGGGCCGAGGTGCCGGAACTGGAGATCACGCGGTACGCGGTGGAGTTGCGCTCGCTGTCGCACGGCACGGGTGTGTTCACCCGCTCCTACCTACGCCACGAACCCCTGCCGCCGCAGGTGGCGGCCAAGATCCCGCGCCAGGGGAACGGAGGGTAGGGCGAGGGCCCGAGGAAAACTCACAGCACCCTGCCCGGTCTGCTGCGGTCGGCCAGCGCCGCGAACCGGAACGTGTTGACCGGATGGCTGGAGAGCAGGTTGACCAGCAGGACGAAGAACCCGGTGTCGGTGGCGGCGCGCGCGGCGATGTCGTCGAAGTCCACCGCCTGGTACAGGTACTTGCCCGCGGCCAGCACGCGCAGCCCGTGCATGCCCTCGGGACAGTACTTGTAGGCGTAGTTGTCGGCGGTGTACTCCTGGGCGCGCCCGAGGGTCGAACCGACACCCGGGATCACCTGGGCGATGGACACGCAGAACTGCCGCCAGAAGGATGTGTGGCCCGCCGCGATGTGGCCGACCTCGTGGCCGATGACGAACCGCAGCGCGTCGGGGTCGGCCAGGCGTCCGCCGACCTCGAACAGGTCGCTGTTGACCGCCACGTACCTGCGCAGGCCGTGGCCGGACGCGAACGCGTTGAGCACGCCGTTGCCCAGCACGATGTAGGCCTCGGGCACACGCCGCATGTGGAACGCGGCGGCCGCCTCGACGACCATCCGGTAGGCCTCGGGGAACTGGGCCTCGGTGATGCGCACGCCGTTGACCCGCTGACGGGCGAAGAGCTGGCCGCGCACGAAGTACACGAGCGCGGGGACGCTGAGCAGCAGGAGCGGCTCGCCCGGGTCGCCGTCGCGAGCGCGGCTGAGCGCGCCCACGACGGCGAGCAGCGTGACGAGGCCGCACACCACGAGCAGGGGGATCTCCCGGGGGTGCCGTAGCGCCCTGCGCACACGGGGGTCACCCCACCGCCAGGGTGTCCCCCGCACGCGCGATCAGAGCCGGTACTCGGAGTCGGGCCGGTCGTCGTCGGGCCCCTGGGGCGGTGGGGCGTCGTGCGCACCTCCCCGTGGCGGGGGCCCCGAGAAGGCCGGTCCGGACGGCGGGCCCTGGACGGGCGGCGGGCCCTGGAGCGGGTCCTCGTCCAGGAACGCCGCCATGTCGGCGGACTGGGTGGACTCCTCGGCCTTCTCCGAACGCCACTCGTCGTCCTGGGCGTTCATCACCGAACGCATGTCGGCGTCGTGCGTGGCGTGCACCGGGTGCTCCTCGGAGGGGTCGTCCCACGAGGAGGCCAGGAACGCGCTGTCGTAGGCGTCGTTGCCGCCCTCGTGCGCCGAGGGCGCGGAGGGCCCGGTGAAGGACGTCGGGGAGTCCGGGCCGGGCCCGGACGACCGTTCCCCGTACTCGGGACGCGGCGCGCTCGGCTCGGGGGCGTTCCCCGGCGGCGGACCGGGGAAGGCGCCGCCCACGGGCGCGTTCACGGGCGGCGGGCCGGGGAACGGGTCACCCGTCTCCTCCGGCGGAGGGCCCGGGAAGGCACCACCCACAGGGGCGTCGACGGGCGGCGGACCGGGGAACGGCCCGCCCGAGTCCTCCGGTGGCGGGGCCGAGAGCCCGGCCGAGGGCGTCTCCTCGGCCGGCGGGGGGACCGGCACTCCGGCCGCCGCCACGGACGGTCGCGCGGTGGTCGGACCGCCCAAGGGCGCTTCCTCCGGGACCGGGGCGCCCAGCGGGGCCACCGTGGAACGCTCATCGCTCCCCAGGTAGGAGAGGGCCGCGACGGTGATCGCGGCGAGCCCGGCCCGGAGGGCGGGTTCGCGGGCGGGGGCGAAGAACGGGGAGTGGGGGCCGGGGACGTGGGCCATCTTCTCGTACGGGCTGTCACCGGGGGCGGCTTCCCACACGTCGTGCGGCGTGGCACCGACGAACCAGAGGACGTACGGGATGGGGTGGGGGTCGTCGGGCAGGCCGAAGCACCCGAAGTCCTCACTGCCCGTCGAGGGGTCCGGCAGGTAGATGACGTAGTCCTCGCCGAAGTAGGCCAGGTGCGCGGCGCCGACCGCCTGCGTGCTGGCGGCGTCGTTGTGGGTGACGCCGACCTTCTGGAAGGGCTCGACCTCCGGCTCGCGGGTGGCCCCGGAGGCGGCGGCCTCAGCGCGCACGATGCGCCCGATGGCCTCCTCCAACTGGGTGATGACGCCTTCGTTGAGCGCCCTGGTGTTGATCTCCAGGAAGGCCTCGTCCGGGATGATGTTCGCCTTGGTCCCCGCCTGGATCCGACCGACGGTGAGCACGGCCGTCTCCGCGGGGCTCACCTCGCGGGAGACCACGCTCTGGAGGCGGGTGACGATGTTGGCGGCGATGAGCACGGGGTCGACCGTGGTGTGCGGCGCGGAGGCGTGGCCGCCCTCGCCGTACACGCGCACACGGTAGGAGCGCGCGGCGCCCAGGATGACGCCGGCGCGGTGGGAGATGAGTCCGGCGGGCTGGGGTCCCAGGTGCTGGGCCAGGATGACGTCGGGGCGGCCGAAGCGCTCGAAGAGGCCGTCGTCGAGCATCGTCCGTGCGCCGTCGAGCGTCTCCTCGGCGGGCTGGGCGACGATCATCACCGTCCCGGACCACTCCTCACGGGTCTCGGACAGCAGGTCGGCCGCGCCGACCAGACAGGCGGTGTGCGCGTCGTGCCCGCAGGCGTGCATGACCGGGACCTCGGCGCCGTCGGCGTCCTGAGCGCGCGTCGTGCTGGCGTAGGGCAGGCCGGTCCGCTCCTCCAGGGGGAGGGCGTCCATGTCGGCGCGCAGCATGACGGTCGGGCCGGGGCCGTTGCGGAGGATGCCGACCACGCCGGTGCCGCCGACGCCCGTGTGCACCTCGTAGCCGGTCTGCGTGAGCCATTCGGCGACGCCGCTGGCGGTGCGCTGTTCGGAGTGGGAGAGTTCCGGGTTCTTGTGCAGATCGACGTAGAACCCCTCCACGAGCGGGAACAGCTCGTCGAGGAGTCGCATGACCACGCTCCCGTGCTGAGCGGCACGGTTGGGGTCCACCGCGTGCGGCACGGTTTCCACCGCCTTCTTCGTTCTCGACTGTGTGGGCGCTGCCCGCGGGCACTGCCGGGGGTCAGCCTATCGGCGCGCACGTCACCACCCCACACCGCGGCGGTCACCCAGGGTCCGCCCGGAGTGTCGGAAGGGTTAGGATCTGCACACGTACGGCCACCACCCCCTCGTGGCCGCATCCGCGCATCCGCCCCTCCTCCCGGGATCCGGCGGAGGCTCCGCGCCGCACCGAAGGGCGCGGCGGATTTGTGCGAACCCCTGGCATGACGCACTATGTCTCAGTAAGGTAACGCTGCACTTCCGGGTTCGCTCGGCCTTCCGGCACCCTTTCCGCGCCATCCCCCGGACGCGGTCCCGCGCACACGAGGACCGTGCTCGACCGGGCCCGCCGGAGCCGACGAACCCATGACGGTCCAAGGATCACACCCGGATCGGCTCGGTCTTCGCCGCTCGGCGCCGACGCCGCCCACGCGGCCTGGGGACCGTGCACCTGTCCCAGAACCAGTCAACTCGGAGTCCACTCGTGGCCCCACCCATGACCAGCCCGCCTTCTCGCGACCAGCACACGGGGCGGAACGCCACCACGTCGACCGGTGCTTCCGGCCCGAAGGGGACCCCCGCCCCCGGCAGGGACGCACGTCTGGACAACGCCAAGTTCATCCTCGTCGCCCTCGTCGTGGTCGGCCACGCGGTCCAACCGCTCACCGACTACGCGCCCGCGGGCGCCCTGTACTACTGGATCTACTTCTTCCACATGCCCGCGTTCATCCTGATCAGCGGGTACCTTTCGCGGAACTTCGACGCCTCGTCGAACCGCGTGGAAAAGCTCGTCCTGTCCCTGGCGATCCCCTACCTCATCTTCTGGACGGTCCACCAGACGATCTACGCCGTCGAGCGCGGGGGACTCCCGGAGTCCATGTCCGTCCTCAAACCCACGTGGACCCTGTGGTTCCTGGTGGCCCTGTTCCTGTGGCGGCTCAGCGTGCCCGTGTGGCAGCGGCTGCGCTGGCCCGTCGCGATCGCCGTGGTCATCTCGGTGTTCGCCGCCACCGCCGACCTCGGCACCACCCTGTCGCTGGGGCGTGTGCTCAGCTTCCTGCCCTTCTTCGTCCTGGGTCTGAGCCTGCGCAGGGAGCACTTCGCCCACCTCGACCGGTGGTGGGTGCGGATCTCCTCGGTGGTGGTCCTCGCCACGACCGCCGTCCTGGCCGTGCCGATCTCGGACCACCTGAGCCGGGACTGGCTGTTCTGGCGCGACAGCCTCACCGACCGCGACATCGACCCCCTGCTGCCGAGCATGGGCCTGCGGCTCGCGTTCATGGTGCTGGCCCTGCTGATGAGCGTGTCCATGCTCGCCCTCACCCCCAAGCGGCACACCTGGATGACGAAGCTGGGCGCCTACTCGCTCTACGTCTACCTGGGGCACTCGGTGGTGCTCCTGTTGCTCAAGAACACCGCCTGGTACGACGTCATGTCCGGCCCCCTGGGGATGGCCGCGTCCATCGCCCTGGCGCTCGCCCTCACCCTGGTGCTGTGCGCCCCGTGGGTGCGCGCGAGCCTGCAGTGGTCGGTCGAACCGCAGTTGACGTGGTTCCTGCGCGAGGACTCCGTACTCCGGGTGGACCGCCGCGACGGCGCCTCCGCCACGGGGACGGCACGGCGAAAACGGCGGCGGACCGGCGCGGAGGGCGCCTGACGACAGCGCACACGCGTGTGGCCCCGGGAGTC
>NZ_ANBC01000587.1 GCF_000341125.1 Nocardiopsis lucentensis DSM 44048
CGACGGCCGCGAGTTCACGGGAACGTGTCTCGAAACGGCGCGTCTCCTTCCACAGCCGCGCGACCAGGACCGCCTCGAAGAAGCCCAGCGCCGCGCACGAGAACACCGCGACCGGCAGGATCAGGCTCTCCACCGGCGACACGAGCGAGATCAGCGCGGTCACCGGAGCGACCACGCACAGGAACATCTCGAACTCGATACCGCTGAACAGGTGCGGGCGCACACGGCGCCGGAGCAGCTGGTCGCGGACCCGGGCGTACAGGCTGGTCGGGGCGGACGCCCCCGCCGCGGCCGGGGCGTCGGCGGCGTCGTTCTCCGGGTCCTCCTCCGCGGTGGCCGCTGGCTCGGCCTCCCCCGCGGCCGCGGCCAGGGCGCGCTTCATCGACCGGCGGGTCTTGGCGACCTGCGAGGCGTTGAGGTAGCGCAGCAGGTCGAAGAAGACCACGACCGGAGCGGCGATGAGGTAGGCGACACTGCCCGTGGCGGCCCACTGGCCGATGAGCAGGGCCATCACGCAGCCGAAGAACCGGATGCGGTCGAAGACGAAGTCGACCCACGAGCCGAACACCGAACCGGTGCCCTTGAGACGGGCGATCTTTCCGTCCATGCAGTCGAGCACGAAGCTGAGGTGGAAGAGCAGGGCCCCCAGCAGCAGCCAGGCCCAACCCGCCGACCCCTCCCACGCGGGCACGGCGAAGCAGACGGCGGACAGCAGTCCCAGAACGCCCGCACCGAGCGTGAGCTGGTTCGGGGTGATGTTCGTGCGGTTGGCGGTCCAGACCACCAGCCGCCCGGCGAGGGGATCGACGAGGAAGACCGTCCACCAGGCGTCCCTGGCCTTGTAGGTCTCCGCCTTGACATGAGCGAGCGTGAAACGCGGCATGCGGGCTCTCCAGAAGCGCCCGTCCCGTGAGCGGACCCGGCGGCACGCGGCGTGGGGCCGGGAAGGGCTGTGACAGCGGGAATCCGGCCCATCATGCCAGATGGGGGTCGTGCAACCTAATCGGTGACGGCATACTTGACAGGTAAGAGGGGGATCAACAGGCGCCGCCTGCGCGAGCAGCAGCGGAGTGGTCCACCCCCTTCGGTCTCGACCGAGGTAGAGGCATTGCGTTTTCTCAACGACCAGGTCCCGCAGCAGGACCTGACCTACAGCGACGTGTTCATGGTCCCGTCCCGCAGCGCCGTGGGCTCGCGGCTGAGCGTGGACCTGTCGTCGCAGGACGGCACCGGCACCACCATCCCGCTGGTCGTGGCGAACATGACCGCGGTCGCCGGGCGCCGGATGGCCGAGACCGTCGCCCGGCGCGGCGGTGTCGCGGTCATCCCGCAGGACATCCCGATCGAGGTGGTGTCCGACGTGGTCAAGTGGACCAAGGAGCGGCACCTGGTCCACGACACCGCCATCACGCTCAACCCGACCAGCACCGTCGGTGAGGCGCTCAACCTGCTGCCCAAGCGGGCGCACAACGCCGTGATCGTGGTCGACGACGAACGCCGCCCGGTCGGCGTGGTCACCGAGGCCGACTGCTCCGGCGTCGACCGCTTCGCGCAGCTGCGCGACGTGATGTCCACCGAGCTGGTGACCATCCCGGCGGACACCGAGCCCCAGGACGCGTTCGGGATCCTGCACGACTACCGGCACCGCCTGGCCCCGGTGGTCGACGGTGGCGGCGCCCTGGTGGGCGTCCTGACGCGGACCGGCGCCCTGCGCTCCACCCTGTACACGCCCTCCGTCGACGACCGGAACCGCCTCCGTGTGGCGGCGGCNGCGGGCAAGGCCGCCGAACTGCTGTCCGCCGGCGCGGACACACTGGTGATCGACACCGCGCACGGCCACCAGGAGAAGATGATCTCCGCGATCGCCAAGGTGCGCGCGCTGTCGCCGTCCGTGCCGATCGTGGCGGGCAACATCGTCACCGCCCGGGGCACCCGGGACCTCATCGAGGCGGGCGCGGACATCGTCAAGGTCGGTGTGGGCCCCGGCGCGATGTGCACGACCCGCATGATGACCGCGGTCGGCCGCCCGCAGTTCTCCGCCGTGCTGGAGTGCGCGGAGGCCGCCCGGGAGCTGGGCAAGCACGTGTGGGCGGACGGCGGTGTGCGCCACCCGCGCGACGTCGCGCTCGCGTTGGCCGCCGGCGCGTCCAACGTCATGGTGGGTTCGTGGTTCGCCGGTACCTACGAGTCCCCCGGCGACGTCATGCGCGACGCCGAGGGCAGGCAGTACAAGGAGAGCTTCGGCATGGCGTCGGCCAGGGCGGTCAAGCTCCGCACCGCCGACGACTCCCCGTTCGACCGCGCCCGCAAGGCCCTGTTCGAGGAGGGCATCTCCACGGGCCGCATGTACCTGGACCCGGAGCGGCCGAGCGTGGAGGACCTCATCGACCAGATCATCGCCGGTGTGCGCAGCTCGATGACGTACGCGGGCGCCACCTCGCTCGCCGAGTTCCACGAGCGCGCGGTCGTGGGCGTGCAGAGCGCCGCGGGCTACAACGAGGGACGCCCGGTCCCGACCAGCTGGTGACCGTGTCTTCCGCGCCCTCGTAGCCTCGGCCGGGGGGGGGGGGGGGG
>NZ_ANBC01000588.1 GCF_000341125.1 Nocardiopsis lucentensis DSM 44048
CTCGGTGACAGGCGCAGCACCAGGTCGGCCGCTCCCTCCAGGTCCACGCGGTGGCCCGCGGAGACGTAGACGGGTTTGACGCCGTCGCGGGTGCGCAGCACGCGCCCGATCACCTCCGCCCCCTCCGCGGCGAGCGCCGCCGAGTCCTCGACCAGCTCCGAACGACCGGCGACCATCGGCGTCCAGGCACCCCGCTCCCGACCCGGTTCGCTGTGCTTGCCGTACAGGACGGACTTGGCCGAGCCGACCACGGGCAGGTCGAGCAGCACACCCAGGTGGCAGGCGACGCCGAACCGCCGGGGGTGGGCCAGGCCGAAGCCGTCGCACAGGTACACGTCGGGGGTGACGGTGAGCCCGCCCAGCGCCTCCAGGACCGGGGGCAGCTCCCGGAAGGCGAACAGCCCCGAGACGTACGGGAACGTCGGTTCCGCGGAGATGACGGCCGAGTCGACGACCTCCAACGTGCGCGCGTCCAGGACCACCGCCGCCGCGGACAGCGCCGAGTCGTCCTTGGCGTAACTGACGTCCAGGCCCGCCACCAGTTCCACCGAGTCCGGGTCCAGCGGTTCCTCGCGTACCCGGTCGGCCATGCTCCGCTGCAGGGCGGTGGCCTCGCGGGGCTCGCGCGGCCACAGCTCCGGATCGTCCAGTACCCGGCGCACCCGTTTCGCGATCTCCGACACCCTCGTCCCCCGTTCCTCGTGTTCGTCCACCGGTGCGGACCGCCACCGGTTCGGCACCATCCAACCGCTCACGGGCCGCCGGACGGTAGTCGGGAGCGTCACCCAAGCCGTGAAGGGCGCCCTTCCGCGGCGTTGGAACACCGTGCCCGGGCCCGGCAACCGCCGGGCAAGACCCGGTCAAATTCTCCGCGTGGATTCCGCGCGGCGCGCGTGCGCCGCGTTGTGCGGCACTCCACAGTGCCGGACGCTCAAGCCAGCCGAGAGCGGCAGTACCGTGGAAGCACAGAATTTGCACTGACTGGTCAGTTCAAAAATGGGAGGCCGCAAGGATGCGTCGGGCCACCGGAGCTCGCGTCCACGCTGAGGGCGTCACACTCACCACCCGCGAGGGACCCGTCTACACGGGCGTCGACTTCACCGCACGCCCCGGAACCCTCACCGTCTTCCAGGCGGACTCCGGCGGCGGCCGCAGCTCCCTGCTGCTCACCCTGACCGGCCGGATGCGCCCCTCCTCCGGACGGCTGCACGTGGACGGGTACTCCCTGCCCAAGCAGGCGCGCAAGGTGCGAAGGATCAGCGCGCTCGGCCTGATGGACGAGGTCAACGCGCTCGACGACCGCCTCCGCGTCAAGGAGCACCTCTCCGAGGGGATGCTGCTGCGGTTGCGCCCCGGGGTGCGCACGCTCACCGACCAGGCCATGGAGGCGGTCGGGCTCGCGGACCTCGACCGCACCACCCTGGTCAAGGAACTGACCATGCTCGAGCGACGACGACTGGGCGTGGCCCTCGCCCTCCTGGCCGAACCCCGGCTGCTCGCGGTCGACAACGTCGACGGCGGTCTCAGCGCGGAGCACCAGGCCGACATGTGGCGCACGCTCAAGGACCTGGCGAAGGAAGGACTCACGGTGATCGCCACCTGCGCCGACGACGAGGAATTCGACTCCGTCGCCGGTCCCGACACTCAGGGACCGATCCCCATCCGCCAGGGGGAACCCGCCGCCGGGACCGGCTCCCCCGAGGAGGACGACGCCCGCGGCGCCGTGCACATCGGTGAGCTCTTCGGCGGCGAGCACCGCGAGGACGAGGAGGACCACCGTGGCCAGGCGTAGACTCCCGCGCGCTCCGCGCGTACGCCCCTTCGCGGTCCCCCGCCTGGGGCTGCTGACCATGCGCTCCTTCCTCAGGTCGCCGCTGCCCACGGCGGCGCTGGCCGCGCTGCTGCTCATCCCCCTGCTGTACTCCGGCATGTACCTGTGGTCCTTCTGGGACCCGTTCGGCCGGATGAGCCATCTGCCGGTCGCTCTGGTCAACGAGGACGTCCCGGTCCGGGTCGGGGACGAGGAGGTCGACGCGGGCACCGAGCTCACCGAGACCCTCATCGACGGGGGTGACCTGGACTGGCAGCTGGTCGACGCGGAGGAGGCCGCACGCGGGCTCGGCGACGGCACCTACTACGTCACCCTCACCATCCCCGCGGACTTCAGCGAGAACCTCACCTCCCCGTCCCGTGACCGCGAGGAACCGGTCCCGGCGATGCTGGAGGCCGACTACAACGACTCCAACAGCTTCATCGTCCGCCAGCTCGGCAACAGCGCGTTCAAGGAGGTGCGCGACGCGGTCTCCGGCTCCACGATCAGCGGCTACCTCGACGAGATCTTCCTGGGCTTCAACGAGATCCACGGCAAGACGGAGGAGGCCGCCGAGGGCGCGGACGACCTCGCGGGCGGCGCCGACACCGCCGAGGAGGGGTCGGGCGAGCTGTCCGACGGCATCGACACCGCGCACACCGGCGCCGGGGACCTGAGCAGCGGGCTGGACGAGCTGTACGCAGGCTCCCAGACCCTGGCGTCGAAGTCCAACACCGCCTCCGAGGAGGTCTCGGGCAAGGTCGAGGCGCTCAACGAGTTCGCCGACGAGTACCTCCCCGACCTGGAGGAGGAGGACATCCCGACCATCCAGGAGCGCGCCTCGGTGGCCGCCGAGCTCGCCGACGGCATGGTCGCCGCGCTGGAGCTGCTGCCCGAGGAGATCGACACCACACACATGGAGTCGGCCGACCAGCGCCTGGACACCTGGATGGAGGAGAACCCGGAGCTGGAGACCGAGATGCCCGAGCTGTACGGCATCCTCACCGACGTCCAGGGCGCGATGGACACCGCCCTGTCCACGGCGCAGTTCGTCAACGACAACCGCGAGGACATCGAGGCGATCGCGGAGCAGGCCGCCGCCCTGTCCGCGAAGGCCGACGAACTCTCGGAGGACCTCCCCGAGCTGGTGGACAAGGCCGAGAGCGCCCGCGACGACGTGAACGACCTGGCCGAGGGGCTGGAGGCGCTGGCCGAGGGAGCGGAGGACATCCGTGACGGCCTGGCCGTGGCGTCGGGTGGCGCGAGCGACCTGGACGACGGCCTGGGCGAGCTCAGCGGCGGCGCCGGCGACCTCCACGACGGGCTGGGCGAACTCGCCTCCGGTTCGGGCGAGCTCGCCGACGGCCTGGCCGAGGGTGTGGAGGAGATCCCCACCTACTCCGACGAGGGGCGCGGCACCGCGTCCGACATGATGAGCCAGCCCGTCCGGCTCGACAGCACCATCGACAACGAGGCGCCCAACTACGGAACCGGCTTCGCCCCGTTCTTCGTGCCCCTGTCCCTGTGGGTGGGCGCCATGGTGGTGTTCATGGTGCTGCCCGCGCTGTCCTCCCGGGCGCTGTCGTCGTCGGCGGCGTCGTGGCGGGTGGCCTTCGCGGGCCGGATCGTCCCGCTCCTGCTCGGCTTCGGTCAGGTGGCCGTCATGCTGGCCGCGCTGCACGCCCTCCTCGGACTGGAGGCGCGGAACTGGCCGCTGCTGGTCGCGTTCCTGCTCCTGACCTCGGCGGCGTTCACCGCGACCGTGCAGTACCTGAACGTGAGGTTCAACGCGGCGGGACGCGTCGTCGCCCTGGTCCTGCTGGTGCTCCAGCTGACCTCGGCGGGCGGCACCTACCCGATCGAGACCAGCCCCGGGTTCTTCCAGGCGATCGCTCCCTTCCTCCCCCTGCACTGGGCGGTGACGGCGATGCGCCAGCTGCTGGGCGGCGGCGACATGTCGATCGTCTGGTCGGCCTTCGGTGTGATGTCGCTGTGGCTGGTCGTGCCGTTGCTGCTGACGTGGCTGGCGGTGGAGCGCAAGCGCGTCTGGACCATGAACTCCCTCTACCCCGCCCTGAAGCTCTGATGGCGGGCACGGCCCCGACCGGGGCAGAATGGACGGAATGAGCGTGAGCACTCCCCGAGCCGAGCGGCCCCGGAGCGGCCGGCGCGAAGCCACCCGGCAGCGTCTGTTCGACGCGGCGATCGCCCTGATCTCCGAGCAGGGGTACGGGGCGACGACGGTCGACGAGATCGCCGAACGGGCCGGGGTCGCCAAGGGCACCGTCTACTACAACTTCGGAGGCAAGAGCGAGCTGTACACGGCCCTCATGGAATGGGGTGTGACCCGGCTGGCCGACACACTGAAGGAGGCCGTGCCCGCCCCCGGCCCGGAGGTGGGCCCCCGGGAGGCGCTCGCCGCGGTGCTGCGCGCCGGTGTGGTCTTCATCGGGACGCACGAGGCGCTGGCCCGCCTGCTGATGGCCGAGGCCTGGCGGACCAACCGGGCGTGGTACACCACGGTCCGGCAGATCCGCACCAAGGCGATCGGCGTGATCACCGACCTCCTCGACGACCTCGTCCGGGAGGGGCTGGCACGGCCGGACCTGGATACCTCCCTTGCGGGATCGGCGCTGTTCGGCATGGTGGTATCCATGGCCCTCGACTGGCGGACGCTCCAACCGGACCGCCCGGTCGAGGACATCCACACCACCTTGGCGCACATGGCGGAGGGTCTCGTCGGCCCGTCGTCGCCTCCACCTGTGCGGTGACGTCCACACAAGCACGAGAGGGCTCCGCGATGGCCGACCTGTATCCCCTGCTCCCCCTCACCGCGGGGCTGATCACACTGTGGATCGTGACCCGGGACACCCGCCTCGACCTGCGTCTGGCCCGGCACGGTGTCCGGGCCAAGGGGCGGGTGATCGGCTACAACGAGACCTCGTCCTCCTCCCGGATGATCGTGCAGTTCCGCACCGAGGACGGCGAGGAGGTGCACGCCGAGCACGAGAACACCGGGTGGACGGCCTCGCGCGCCGGGGAGATCGTCACCATCTCCTACGACCCGAACGCCCCGGAGATGGCCCGGATCATCTCCGCGCCGTGGCTGAGCCGCTGGGTGCGCGGGCTCTTCGGGACGATGGGGACGGTGCTGCTGTTCAGCGGCCTCCTGCTGGGCTACCTGGCGTGGGCATGACGTCCGCCCCGACCGGAGGCGCCTCCTCGGGCGGGCTGTAGCGGACCAGGCGGTCGGGCAGCCCGCCGTCGAGTGTGGAACGGGTGCGCACGCGGACCCCGCACACCAGGTCGACGAGGCCCACCCGGTCGCGCCGCACGAGGGCGGTGCTGCCGTGCACGGCGACCACCATCAGGGCGATCCACCAGTGGTCGAGGGTGAGCAGCACGACGACCGGCGTCTGGAGCAACAGCGTGCGCGCCACCACCCGCCACCGGGCGGCCGGGCTCGGGCGCCCGCGCTCGGCCAGCGCCAGCCGGAGGGCTGCGCACCCGGGTGCGCAGCGGTCCCGGCGCGCCAGGGGCAGGAGCAGGCCCAGGACGAACGCCAGACCGAGCGGGACGGCCGTCGCGACCGCCTCCCCGTCCCGGGGGTCCACCAAGCCGAACAGGCGGGCCAGGGCGGTGAGCGTGGCCGCCCCGTACCACCACAGGCCCAGGTCGAGCAGGGCGGCGAGCATCCGCCGTGAGGGGGCGGGCGCGGCGCGGTCGGCCACGGCGGAGGGCCATCCCCGGGCCGGGCCGCCGGGCCACAGCGGCAGGAGCCACCGCGCGGCCGACCAGCCGACGAGGGCCCCGACCACGCCGGTCCCGGCCACCAGCGGGGAGCTCGGGGCGTAGGCGCAGGGGTAGACGCCGAGCAGCCCGGTGGCACGCACTGCGTACACCGCCGCGGACAGGGCCGCACCGAGCGCGAGCGTGCTCCAGAGCCCCAGTCGGAAGCGGTAGCGCCCCAGGAAACCGACCGGGACGAGGACGGCGCAGCCGAGGAGCAGCGATCGCGGTGCGTGGGCGGGGTGGGTCGACTCGGCCGTCGTCGACGGGACGGTTTCGGCGAAGGGGGAGCAGAGGCCGTCGACGAAGGCGGGCAGCGGCCAGACCGCGTACGCCGCCAGCCCGGTCCCGGTGAGCACGGCAGCCATGGTGAGTTGGCCGCTCCATCCGTGGACCGTGCCGTAGCGGCGGTGCTGGCCGCCCAGCGCGAGCGCCACCCCTACCGTGACCAGCAGGGGAACGGCCACGACGGCCACGTCGACCGCGGGCTGTCCCCCGCCGAAAGGCTGCACCATGCTCGTTCCCTCGCTCGCCCGGACCGGGCCGTGCGCTCCGAAGAACACGACCTGGGCCCTTCACTCCGGGGCGCAACGCTAGTACGCTCCGGCAAGGCGTGTGACCCGAACACCCCTTTGTCCTGGTACGGTCCAATACCGCTGATGACGATCGCTCGGCGCAGGGAAACACCCCCTCGCGCCCTACGTGACCTTTGTCCCAACCACCCCCGCTCTCGGACAAGGGACAACGCGCTCGGGAGCAGCTGACGAGTGTGCTTCCGCCCAGCCCAACCCCGTCCCGGGCACCCGGATCCGTCGGCCGGAACGGACCGAGATAGCATCCCCAAACGCCAGAACGGCGCAAAAGTCGTTACTCTGCGGTAAGTCCCGCGTCGCCCCCGGCCACCGGACGCGACCAGCGAAGCGGTGGGGCCCACGCGAGACGCCCCGCGGCGCCGACCCCACGGCGCCAGGAGGCGGGCCGACCCCCGGCACCGCATCGAGACGACGTCGACACGGATCGACAGGAGAACCGTGCAAGCAGTACAGAAGCGACGCGGGCGAACGATCGCCGCCCGGATCCGCTCCATGGTCATGATCCCCACCGCCGCGCTGGTCGCGCTCTGGCTGATCATCACGTTCGTCCTGGCCTACGACGCTGTCTTCCAGCTCCTGCGCGCCAGAGCGACCCATGAGATGGTGACCCCCGCGGCCGTCGGCCTGGTGCATGTGATGGAGGAACGGTCCGCCACCGTCGCCTACATCGAGCGCCCCGACAACGCCGAGCTCGAGCAGCAGATGATGGAGGCGCGCCAGGAGTCCGACGCCACCATCGGCGTGGTGATCGAGGACCTCATCGGCTTCGTCGACATCGCCCCGGGCCGGACCGGCGACCGGATCGAGGAGCTCTACGGCCAGTACGGCGAGATCAACCGGATCCGCGCGGCGGTCGACTCCGGGTCCGCGTCCCGCGCCGCCGTCCTCGACTACTACGACGCCCTGATGCTGGCGGGCGCCGACGTCTTCGACGCCCAGGGACGCGACGGCAACACCGGGGAGTCGACCAGCTCCGGCTTCACCGCCGTCTACATGTTCCGCACCGTCGACGCGTTCGCGCGCACCGACGCCCAGCTCCAGCGCGCCTTCGCCTCCGGCGAGCTCGGCCACGAGGACCAGCACGAGTTCACACAGCTCGTCGGCACCTACCAGAACCTCCTGGAGTCCAACGCGCACTACCTGGAGGGCCCCGGGCAGCTCGAACGCTACGAGGCCCTCATGGCCAGTCCCGAGTACGCGGCGCTGCTGGAGATGCAGGAGGAGATCATCCACCGGCAGATCCCCACGGAGACGGTCTTCGACCCGACCACCGGCCAGCAGGAGACCGTCCAGGACCTGACGATGCCGGTGGACGAGGAGGAGTGGCGCGCGGCCTACGACCACACGCTCTCCGAGCTGACCGACCTCGGTGCCGACGAGGCCCTGAACTCCGCCAACGTCACCGGTGACTACGCCTGGTCGCGGGTGTTCTGGGCGGTGACCATCAGCCTCGGTTCCGCCGCCGTGATCGGCCTGGCCTCCACCCTGGCCCGCAGGTCCTCCCAGAACCTCACCCGGCGCCTGCTCAGGCTGCGCGACGACTCCATCGACCTGGCCGAGAACCGGCTGCCCGACATCATGCGCCGTCTGCACGAGGGAGAGCGCGTGGACACCGGGGCGGCCATGCCGGGTCTGTCCACCAGCGACGACGAGATCGGTGACGTCGCCCGGGCGTTCAACTCCGCCCAGCGCGCGGCCGTCGACGAGGCCGTGCAGCAGACCGAGCTGCGCCACGGCGTCAACCGGGTCTTCCTCAACATCGCCCACCGCAGCCAGACGCTGGTCCACCGCCAGCTGCGGCTGCGGGACAAGATGGAGCGCGAGCAGGAGGACCCCGAGCAGCTGGAACAGCTGTTCAAGCTCGACCACCTGGCCACCCGGTCCCGCCGCAACGCCGAGAACCTGCTCATCCTCGGCGGTGAGGCGCCCGGCCGGACCTGGCACCGTCCGATGCCGCTGATCGACGTGCTGCGCGGGGCGATCTCCGAGTCCGGCGACTACACCCGCGTCAAGCGCGAGCGCATCGCCCGCGTACACCTCAACGGCCCCGCCGTCGCCGACGTCATCCACCTGGTCGCCGAGCTCGTCGACAACGCCGCGATGTTCTCCCCGCCCCACACGCACGTGCGGCTGAGCAGTGAGGACGTGCCCAACGGGGTGACGATCGAGATCGAGGACCGCGGCCTGGGCATGACCGACGGCGAACTCGCCTCGGCCAACGCGCTGCTGTCGAACCCGCCCGAGTTCGACGTCATGCGGCTGAACGAGAAGATGCGCCTCGGCCTGTTCGTGGTCTCGCACCTGGCGCACCGGCACGGTATCCGGGTGCACCTGCGCTCGTCGCCCTACGGCGGCGTGCAGGCGATCGTCCTCCTGCCGCACGAGCTCATCGCCGGCGGCCGCCCGCAGTCCTCGCCCGCCGAGGAGGAGGACATCTGGGAGGTCCGCGCGATCACCGACCGTCCGACGCCCCCGTCCTCCAACGGCGCCAAGCCTGTGCTCACCCCGGTGGCGACGCCCCCGTCAGACGACACGACCGGGAACGAGGACGAGGGCACGGCCGCTCGCCCCGCTCCCACCCTGGCCGCCGCGCCGGACCCGGTCACCACCGACGGTGAGGCCGACGGCGCCGCGCAGGAGGGGACGGCCGCGGACGACCCGGGCGCGAAGGGCGCCGAGGACGGAACGACCACGGACAGCTCCTCGGACGGCGCCGAGGACGGCGGCACCGCACCGGACACCGCCGCACCGGCCGAGGACCTCCTGAGCTCGAACGTGAACGGCGACGACCCCCTGCCGTCCCGCACCCGCGACACCGGTCCGACCGGCGACGGGCCCACGCCCCCCGCCCCCGCGGCCGCACGCCCCGCCCTGCCCGTCCGCGACCCCGGCGCCACCAAGACGGCCGAGCGCTCCTCCGGCGCCGACGTGCTCGGCACCGGGTCCACGGACGTGGTCGAGGCCGGAGGCGGACGACCGCCGCTCCCCAAGCGGCGGCCGCAGGAGAACCTGGCCCCGCAGCTCGCGGCAGAATCCCCGGAGGACCCGGCCGGCCCCGCGGCGGGACTCGGTGCCGGCACCGGCAGGGTCCAGGGCGGCTCCCCCGACGGCGCTGAGCGGCTCGCACGCCTGCGCCGGAACATGTCCGCGTTCCAGAAGGGGACGGACCGCGGACGGCGCGAAGGCAAGCAGCAGACCCACGACACCGACAAGGACGCCTAACGTGACGAGCACCCCTGACAGCGCCGACCTCGGAAACGGCGCGGGCAAGAAGGACATCGACTGGCTCCTGGACGAGCTGCTCGACCGTGCGGTCGGGTCGCGGCACGCGATCGTGCTGTCGGCCGACGGACTGCTCATCGGCCGCTCCCGTGACCTGGTCAAGGAGGACGCCGAACACCTGTCCGCGGTGGCATCCGCCTTCCAGAGCCTGGCCCGGGGCACCGGCCGTCACTTCGGTGGGGGCGAGGTCCTCCAGACCGTGGTGGAGATGGAGAGCGCCTACCTGTTCGTCACGGGCGCCGGGCGCGGCGCCTGCCTGGCGGTCCTGGCGGAGGAGAGCGCCGACGTCGGCCTCATCGCCTACGAGATGAACGTACTGGTCGAGCAGGTGGGCCGATACCTGGACGCCGCCCCCAGGAACGAGGGCGCGACCGGGGAAGCCACGCGATAGGGGGCGGTTATGCAAGCGCACAACGAGCACGATCCGGGCGAGATACCGCACGGCCTCCCGCACCGCGACGCGGTCGGCGGGTTCGGCTCGGACGAGCCGGAGTCGGCCGCTCAGCAGGAGGCCGGCCCCCTCGTCCGCCCGTACGTGATCGCGCAGGGCCGCGACCACGCGGACACCGTGCAGCTGGACATGATCAGCGTCGTGATCGCCGCCAAGCGAGCCGAGGTGGACGAGATGGCGCTCGAACCGGAGCAGCTCCGCATCCTGGAGCTGTGCCGTCGCCCCCAGTCGGTGGCCGAGGTGTCCGCGCACCTGGACATCCCGGTCGCCGTCGTCAAGGTTTTGCTCAGCGACCTCCTCAACCGCGGTCTGGCCCTGGCCCGCGCCCCCTACACAGCGAAGAGCCCGGTGAGCCGGGACGTACTCCAGGCGGTACTCGATGGCATCCAAAGACTCTGACAACGACGACCAGGCGCCCGTCCCGTCGGCGCTGAAGATCCTCGTGGCGGGCGGCTTCGGGGCCGGTAAGACCACGTTGGTCGGCTCGGTGAGCGAGATCGCCCCGCTCAGCACCGAGGAGGTGATGACGGAGGCCAGCTACGGGGTCGACGACCTGTCCGGGGTGGAGGCCAAGTCGACCACGACCGTGGCGCTGGACTTCGGCCGTATCACCATCAGCCCCACCCTCGTCCTGTACCTGTTCGGCACCCCGGGCCAGGAGCGCTTCTGGTTCATGTGGGAGGAGCTGTCCGAGGGCGCGCTCGGGGCGATCGTCATCGCCGACACGCGCCGCCTGGAGACGTGCTTCGCGGCCGTGGACTTCTTCGAGCGGCGCGGCGTGCCGTTCGTGGTGGCGGTGAACTGCTTCGAGGGAGCGCACCTGTACGAGGCGGACGAGGTGCGCAGCGCGCTCAGCCTCGACCCGTCCATCCCCGTGGTGCTCAGCGACGCGCGCGACCGCGAGTCCTCGAAGAACGTCCTGCTCACGCTGGTCAACCGGGTCGCCGAGCGCATGGCGGCCTGACCGCTCCGGTCCGGCGCGGTCGCCGACCCCGCCCACCGCGCCGGACCGGCTGGTCCCGGGCACGTTTACATCCAGTGCCTACAGGTAAAGTTCGGGCCGTGAGGCACCGCGCCTGCGCGCGCGTGGCACATCCACGGCCCCCCTGCCCCGGCGCGGTCGGGCCCGCACCGAGGTGACTGGAGAACACCATGAAGCGGTTCGAGTGGCGCGACCGAATCCACGCGCTGGACGCCGAAGCCGACTGCGAGCGGATCGTCAGCATCCTGGGCGGCCACGAGTTCCCCTGGGACATCGAACAAGCCCTGGGACTGGCCCTCTACCGCACCTACGCCGTCCCGAGCATCGGCGAGCTGCTGGCCCGGACCAAGGAGTTCACCTCCCGCACCCAGCACCGGTACGACGACACCGCGCTGATCCTCAACGACATCCTGGAACACGGGTTCGGTCCGGGGCGGGGGCGCGACGCGCTGCGCCGCATGAACCAGATGCACCGCTCCTACG
>NZ_ANBC01000589.1:0-9921 GCF_000341125.1 Nocardiopsis lucentensis DSM 44048
TTCACCATCGGCTTCCTGTCGACCTTCCTCTTCGGCGGCCTCACCGGCGTCATCCTGGCCTCACCGCCGATCGACTTCCACGTCCACGACTCCTACTTCGTGGTCGCGCACTTCCACTACGTGCTCTTCGGCACGGTCGTGTTCGGCATGTTCGCGGGCTTCTACTTCTGGTGGCCCAAGTTCACCGGGCGGATGCTCGACGAGAGGCTCGGCAAGGTCCACTTCTGGCTGCTGTTCCTGGGCTTCCACGGCACGTTCCTGGTGCAGCACTGGCTCGGCGCGGCCGGTTTCCCCCGCCGCTACGCCGACTACCTGCCCACGGACGGCTTCACCGCGCTGAACCAGATCTCGTCGATCTCGTCGTTCGTGCTGGGCGCCTCGACGCTGATCTTCTTCTGGAACATCTACGTCACCGCCAGGCGGGCGCCGGTGGTGACCGTCGACGACCCGTGGGGCCACGGCTGCTCCCTGGAGTGGACGACCTCCTGCCCGCCGCCGCGGCACAACTTCACGTCGCTGCCGCGGATCCGCTCCGAGCGCCCCGCGTTCGACCTGAACCACCCGCACGCCGCGGGCTGACGGCCCACCGTCCGACGACACGGGCCGTGGTTCCGGGAGGACCGGACCACGGCCCCTCCGCCGTGTCAGACCGCGTCGTTCACGTGGCGCAGGTGCCCGTCCGCGTCCGGGGCGTACCGCGCGCGACCGTTCCGGTGGGCGAACTCGATCCCGTTCCGCCGGCCCGCGTCGCGCAGCCGCCGCCCGCTCACCCGGTGACCGTCGAGAGGGCCACCGCGCAGCTCCACCACGCCCTCCGGAGCCGTGCGGCCGAACGGAAGGAGGGCGACCGCCCAGGCGCAGAGCACCGCGACCCCGCCGACCAGTGCACCGACCCCCGGATACCCGCCCAGACTGACGGCGAACGCCGCGAGGGCGCCAGCGGCCATCAGGGCGAACACCGTCGACGCGGTGGGGCCGCGTCCGCTCGGTCGGAACCCGGTCCGTTCCATCCGACGCATGTCTCCTCCTGGCCGAGCGGCTCCACGGGACGGTCGTCACGTGCTCGGTGACGCGCGGCCCGCACCGCCCGATTTTAGTTTGTGTACTAACTATTAGCGTACTAACTAAATGCTCGGAGGTGCCCCCGGGGTCCCGCGGAGCCTCCGGCCGCGAACGTGTCCCACGCCTCAGGAACGACACACGCCCCGCCCCCGTCCAAGCAGGTGCGGGGCGCGTCGGCGTTCCCCCGCCCCTCCCCCTCTCGGGGGGTCCGGGGGATGTCAGGGGAGGCCCAGGGCTCTCCCCGATGGGAATCGTCGTTGGTGACAGGCAGGCTGGAGACATGAACGGGAAACTCCAAGGACGACTCGTCCGCAGTGACTCCAACCGTCTCCTGACCGGTGTGTGCGGCGGCATGGCCGCCTTCCTCGGTATCGACGCCACCATCGTTCGGATCGCCTTCGTGGTCTTCGCGCTCCTGGGCGGCGGTGTGTTCGTGTACATCCTCGCCTGGCTGCTGATGCCCGCCGAGGGCGAGCGCCACTCCTTGCTGGAGCAGATCATCCGTAACTTCCAGGGAAAGCCGAGTGAGACCTGATGTGGACCCTTCGAGCCCAGCCGGGCTGGCAGCGCCGCGAACTGTGCGCCCCGCGTGAGGAGCGGGAGGCCGAGGAGAACCGCGAGCCCGCCGCCGCGAACACGGCCGAGCGCTGAGGGGCCCTCCGCGGCGTCGTCGGCCCCGCCGTCCCCACCGGGGACCTTCGAGTGCGAGTGACCCGCGTGACCCCGGGGCGCGTTACCATCCGAGCATCCCCGGAATGCCTGGACCCGCCCGGGACGTCCGCATGTGAGCACGCACCTCCCCGACGATCAAGGTCTCCCTCACCGTGAGCGCACCCTCCTCCGTCGCCCTGCCGGCCTCCGCCATGGACCTGACCCCGGCCGACCCGGCCAGGATCGGCCCGTACCGAACGCTCGCCCGGCTCGGCGCGGGCGGCATGGGCATCGTGTACGCGGCGGTGCCGGCCGAACCGGAGGCGCGGCCGGTGGCGGTCAAACTGATCCACACCGAGTACTCCGCCGACGAGGAGTTCCGGGCCCGCTTCGCTCGCGAGGTCGATCTTCTGGGCCGGGTCGGCGGGTCCTGCGCGGTCCCGCTCCTGGCCGCCGACACCGGGGCCGACCGCCCGTGGCTGGCCACACCCCTGGTGCGCGGTGCGACGCTGGGCGCCCGCATCCGCAAGAACGGACCACTCGACGAGCCCCTGCTACGCGGCCTCGCCGCCGGCGTCGCCGAGGCCCTGGCGCAGATCCACGCCTGCGGCATCGCCCACCGCGACCTCAAGCCGACCAACATCATCCTCGCGCCGGACGGGCCGAGGGTCCTCGATTTCGGGGTGGCTCGGGCGATCGACCAGACCGCGCTGACGCGGACGGGCACGGTGGCCGGTTCTCCGGGGTGGATCAGCCCCGACCAGTACCGGGGCGAACAGGTCTGCACCGGTGACGACGTGTTCGCCTGGGGTGCCCTGGTCGCGTACGCGGCCACCGGGCGGCCTCCGTTCGGCGCCGGCAACCCCGCGGTGGTGGCGCACCGCGTGATGAGCGACGAACCGGACCTGGCGGGCTTCGAGGGCCCGCTGGCCGATCTGGCCCGCGGGGCGTTGGCCAAGCACGCCGCCGACCGGCCGACCGCGCTGGAGCTGGTCTCGGGTGTGATCCAGGCGGGTGTGCCCGACCGCGCGATCGCGCCGATCCGGGACACCGGTACCGCCGCGGACGCTGTGGCCGCGCTGCTCGACCGCGACTGGCGGGGGGTGCGCGCGGGCGCGGAGCGGACCGTGCGCGCCCCGGCGGCCTCCGGCGGCGGAGCGAAGCGCGCCCTCACACTCGTCGGAGCCGGTGTCGGAGCGGTGGTGCTCCTGGCCGGGCTCGCCTTCGGCGGGGTGGCGCTCGCCCGGAACTGGGACTCGCTGCCGATGGCCGCCTGGTTGGCGTCCACCGAGGAGGCCGACCCCGTTCCGGAGACCGAGGCGACCGAGGACGAGGCGCGCCGGCCGGGACCGGTCGGGCGAGAGCCGAGCGAGGAGCCTTCCGAGGAGGCGTCGCCGTCCCCCGAACCGTCCGAGCCGGAGGAGTCGGAGGAGCCGTCCCCCGAGCCCTCCGAGACGGCCGAGCCCGAGGAGACCGCCGAGCCCGCCCCCGAGCCCGAGACACCCGTCACCGTGCCGATCACCGTCTACAACGCCGAGGGACCGTGCCAGGCCCCGCGGACTTCGGAGTGTTCGCTGCGGTTGGCGAACAACCCGTACGCCGCCTACGCCGACCCGGGCAACCGCGCCGGGGCCGTGTGGCACGACGACCGGCTGGACGCCGCGTGCGTGGTCGGGGACGGCCAGACGATCAGCGACGAGAGCGGCTAAAAAACCACCCGCTGGTACAAGGTCACCACGGCGGAGGGCGTGACGGGCTGGCTGCCCGGGGCGCGCACCCGCGACGCGGGCGGGGTCCGCACCTGCGCGTCGCACGAGGTCTGAGGGATCGGAGCCGGTGACGGGCCGGAACGGCCCCGCTCACCGGCCGTGGCGCACCCAGCGCCCCCGCTCGTCGTCCAGGACGACCCAGGAGCCGTCGCCCAGGGGGATCAGCCCGGGCGCGTCGGCGGCGGGTTCGCCGAACCGGCCGAGGACCGCGCCGGTGCGGGTGTCGACGAGGTGCGTCTCGTACCACTCGTACGGCGGGCCCTCGTCGGGGTCCGTGTCCTCGTCCTCGGGTTCCTCGTCGTAGTCGACGTGTGCCGCGACGATCGCGGTCCCGGCGTCGAGGTAGCCGCCCGGCATCGGGGTGAGGGACACCGACCGCTCCCCTCCCGGATCCGCCTCCGGGTCGCCGAGGTCCTCCCCGGTCACGGTGGCGACCACCTCGCCGTCGGGGTAGGAGCGGACGGTGAGTTCCTGGTCCATGGTCAGGAACCGGGTGCCGTCCGGGGACAGGTCCACCACCGCGTCCCCGGTCATCCCCGCTCCCGCGCCCAGCGGGACCTCGTCCACGACGATCCGTCCACCGTCCGGGCGGCCCCGGAACAGGCGGCCGCTCATCTCCGGATACCCCACGTCCAGGACCATCTCCGCGCCCGCCGGGTGCGCGAAGTGGGTGGCGCAGACTCCCCTGGTCCCCAGGTCGGCGCTGGCCAGGACCGCGCCGGTGGCCGCGTCGAGCACCACCCACTGGTCGGTGGCGAGGTCGGACGCCGTCTCGGCCAGTCGGCACAGCCAGACCAGGGCTCCGTCGAGGGAGAAGTCGCACACGGCCGGGCCGGTGGCGCCGAGGGCGAACCGCCACAGTTCCGTGCCCGCCCGGTCGACGCACACCAGGGCCCCGTCACTGGTCGTGTACACGGCCCGCCCGAGGTCGGGCACCACCGCCTCACCCCACCGGACGGGCCGCTCCGCCACGGGGAACACGTGGGTCGGGTCGACTTCCCGCCCCTCCGCGCCCGGCGGGTCGGGGAACGTGTAGGCCTCGACCCCCTCACCCCCCGACAGCGTCCGCACCCGCCATCCGCCCAGGCTCCTCGGCCGGAGCTCTCCCGGTTCCATCCCCGCATCCCTTCGTCCGGTCGGTGTTCCCCGCTCTGACGGCACCTACCGGCTCGTGGTTCCGGCCCCTCCGCCGAACCGCGTGCCGGTTTCGGTGCGCCCGGCTCCCTCCCGTTGCGGACGCCCCCACCGCCCGTAACCCACAGCCTCCACGCGACTACTTTTCGTGCGGTCGGGGGTGGGGTATACCCGCCGCGTCTTGGTACTCGTCTCGACTCGGGCGGCTCAATGACCCACGGACACGCCTTCCCTCCCATGACGACCATCGGCCCCGGGGACAAGCGCTACCCCGCGCTCTCGCGCGGCTTCAACCAACGCTGGATCGCGAGCCCCGAGTACGTCCGGCTGGTGGGCTCCCCCGCCGGAGCCGTCCGTGCGCTCTCCGAAGCGGTCAACCAGCACCCCACCGACCCCGACCGCACCCGGATCACCGTGCGCTCCGGAGGGCACTGCTACGAGGACTTCGTCTGCGGCGACGACGTCCGCGTCATCCTCGACGTCAGCCCCATGTGCGGCGTCTACTACGACCCCGGCCTCGAGGCGTACTGCGTCGAGGCCGGCGCGAGCAACTGGCACGTCTACAGCCACCTCTATCCGCTCAGCGGCCGGGCCCTGCCGGGCGGATCCTGTTACTCCGTGGGCACCGGCGGGCACGTCACCGGCGGCGGCTTCGGCCTCCTGTCCCGCCAGCACGGTCTCACCGTCGACTACCTCTACGCCGTGGAGGTCGCCGTCGTCCGCCCCAACCGCACGGTCGACCTCGTCGTCGCCACCCGCGACGACCCCGGGACCAACCTCCGCGACCTGCTGTGGGCGCACACCGGGGGCGGCGGCGGAAACTTCGGCCTGGTCACCCGGTTCTGGTTCCGGGACCTGCCCGAACCTCCGAGGAACGTCCGTCTCGCCGCCCTGGCCTGGAAGTGGTCGGAGTTCGACAAGGCCGAGTTCGGCAAGCTCGTCACGGCCTTCGGAGAGTACTTCCGCGACCACCAGGACCCCGACGAGGCGTCGGGGAAGCTGTTCGCGATGCTCAAGCTCAACCACGTGAGCAACGGGGAGATCGGCCTGGTCGCCCAGATCGACGACGACGATCCGAACGGCAAGGACGCCCTGGCCGACTTCCTCGCCACCGTCGACGGCGCGATCAAGCCCGAGTCGGGCCAGATGAGCGCCCCCATGGGTGAGCACCCGCCCGTGCGGGACATGCGCACCCCCCGCGTCCTGCCCTGGCTCACCGCCACGCAGGCGCTCAACAGCTCGGGTGAGAACCGGTGCGGCAAGTACAAGTCGGCCTACATGCGCAAGCCCTTCACCCCCGCCCAGATCGACGAGATGTGGGCCTACCTGGGCAACGTCCGCTACAAGGACTACGTCAACAAGGAGGCGCTCATCCAGGTCGACTCCTACGGCGCCGCGATCAACCATCCGCCCCACGACACCGCGGTCCCCCAGCGCGACTCCATCATGAAGATGCAGTTCCAGGTGTACTGGAAGCGGACCGAGACCGCCTCCGCGATCGACCGGCACATCAAGTGGATCCGCGACATCTACCGCAAGACGTTCGCCACGAGCGGCGGGGTCCCCGCCATCAACGACCTCACCGACGGCTGCTACATCAACTACCCCGACGGCGACCTCGACAGCGGCGAGTGGAACACCTCCGGCGACAAGTGGTACACGCTCTACTACAAGGCCGCCTACCCACGGTTGCAGCAGGTCAAGAGGTGCTGGGACCCGCTCGACGTGTTCCGGCACCAGCAGTCGGTGCGGCTGCCCAAGGCCAGGGTGGAGGGGACGGGGTCGTAGGCCCGTACGGGCGCGCCGGGCACCGCGCCTACGCCCCCTGCGGCTCCCGTTCCCCGGCGCCCTCGTCATCACATCCGGAAACCGTCGCGTCGGTGTCCTTCTCGAGGGATCCGGAGGCCCCGTCCGCCGAGTCGGGGGCGCCGGGCCCGGGAGTCCCGTCCGCCGCCTCGGGCTCGCCGTCCCCGCCGAGGTTCTCCAGGCGTACCCTCCGCAGTGCCCACAGGACGACCAGGCCCACCGGGACCAGTACCGCCGCGGTGAACCCGTACCCCGTCTGCACGGCGGTCGTGAACGCCGACCGCGCCGCCTCCAACAGCTCGGTCGCGATCGGTCCGGGCAGTGTCCGCGCCACCGCCGTCGCACCGCCGACGCTCTCCCCCGCCGACTCCACGGCACCGGCCGGAACGGCCCCCAGATCCGCGTCGTCCAGCAGGCGGCGGTAGACCACCGCCGCGAGGCTGCCCAGGAAGGCCAGACTGAGCGCGTTGCCGAAACCGCCCGCCACGTCGCCCATGGCGGCGGCCGAACCGGCCTTCCTCATCGGCGCCGACGCGATGATGAGGTTGTAGCTCAACGTGAACAGAGGGCCGATCGCCAGCTGGATCACCACCGCGGCCACGACGATCCCCGGTAGCGTCCCTTCACCGACGAACCACACCATCGCGACGGCCCCGGCTCCCGCGACCAGGAGCGCGACCCCCATGACGAACCCCGGCCGCGCCCACCGGTTCAGGACGGTCGGCAGCAGGCCGCCCACGATCGAACCCAGCGCGGGCGCGATCAGCAGCAGACCCGCCCGCCCCGGGGACATCCCCTCCACCGCCTGGAGGTACTGGGCCAGGAGCATGTCCGATCCGCCCACGCCGAGCAGCATCAACAGCATGGCCACAAGGGAGACGGAGAACGCGGGCGTGGAGAAGAGCCGCAGGTCGAGGAGCGGCTCCGGTGCGCGGAGCTGCCGCCGGACGAACAGCGCGCCCAGCGCGAGGCCCGCCGCGACGCACACCAGGTAGGGCCACATCGGGGCCTCGGACCCGCTGGCCATGTCGTCGGCGAGCTCCTGGAGCCCGAAGATCACCGCGATGACCGCCAGCACGGAGAACGCCACGCCCAGCAGGTCCAGGCGCTGGGCCCGTACCCCGTCCACCCGGGGCAGCAACGGCGTGAACAGCAGCAGGAGCACCGCCACGGGCACGTTGATGAGGAAGACCGAGCCCCAGGAGAAGTACTCCAGGAGCGCACCGCCCAGGGGCGGCCCGATCGCCATCCCCGCGGAGAACGAACTCATCACCACGGCGATGGCCGCGGAGAACTGCCGGGTGTCGGTGAACATCACGCGCAGCAGGGAGGTGATGCTCGGCAGCAGCGACGCCGCGGCCATGCCCATCACGGCACGGGTGGCGATGAGCATGAGCGGGTCGACGGAGAACGCCGCGACCAGGGAGGACAACCCGTACACGGTGACCCCGGCCGTGAGCAGGCGCCGGTGGCCCATCCGCGGCCCCAGCCAGCCCATGGTGAGCACCACGCCGACCTGGAGGAACGACGCCACGTGCAGGATCCACAGCAGTTGTGTGCTGCTGGGGGCGAGGTCGGCGGCGATCGAGGGCAGCGCCAGGAAAAGGACGGTCATGTCCGTGGCGGACATCAGCAGCGGCAGCGTCAGAACCGCGAGGCCCAGCCACTCTCTCCAGGTCGCGGTTCGGGGGTTGCTGGTGGCCACGTCGTTCTCCCAGGCTCGAACGGTCTCGGACAGCTTCGACCGTAAAACCTCAACTTTTGTTGAGATCAAGGTGGAAGAAGGTCTTGTGATGAGTGCCTCGCGACTCTGCGCGACGACACGAGACGAAGTATCGGGAAAATCTCGCCGAGAGTGAGCACAAGGGCACAAGCCCTGTCCCAGGCCACTTCCCGTGCATTATCGTCTCGTCACATGGGGCACACACCGAGACACGCGCTGATGGACACCAGGGACCGTACCGGTTCCCCCGAACCCCACGCGACACTGTCCGCGTACTTCGGAGCCGCGCTGACCCCCCGGGAGTTCACCCTCCCGAACGGTGTCAGAGTGGGGGTGGACTGCGCGGACGCCGATCCTACGACCATCGTCGGACAGTGCTGCCTCCACTGGGGACAGATCAAGTCGAACCAGCGCAACAAGGTCATCGCCGACGCCTTCAAACTCGCCTGGCTCCGGGGCGCGGCCTTCCCCGACGCACGGGCCGTCCTGGCCCTGAGCACCCCGTTCACCAGACTGCTCGGCCGCGGCGCCTGGCTGCCCGAGGCCCTCGCCGCGCACCGGATCGACGTCCTCCTGCTGGACCAGGACCACAATGTCCAGCGATTGGAGACCCTTCCGTGATCGCTTCTTCACACGAAGTCCATTTTTTGTCCCTACCTTTGACGGGTCAACGATCTCCGCGGGCCGTCGACGATCCTGCTTCCGCCCGCTCTCCGTCGAAGTCTCCGGTTCCGTACCGGAGGAGTCTTGTCTGGAGGGTGTCCCGTGGGCTCTTCCCATGTGGTCGTGCTGGTAGGTAACCCACGCTCGGGCTCGCGCACCGCCCGCGCCGCGGAGCACCTCGCCCGGTTGCTGTCGTCCGCGATCCGGTCCGACGCGCCGGTCACCACCGTCGACCTGTCGGACTACGGCCCGGCCGTGCTCGACCCCCGCGCCGCCGACGTCGACTCCGCCGTCGAGACCGTGCGGTCGGCTGATCTGCTGGTCGTGGCCAGCCCCGTCTACAAGGGCACGTTCACGGGCCTGCTCAAGTCCTTCCTCGACCGGATGCCGCCCGAGGCACTGCGCGGCACCGTCTGCGTCCCCCTCATGGTCGGCGCCTCCGACGCGCACTCCTCCGCCCCCGAGGCGGCCCTGCGCCCGGTCATGGTCGAGCTCGCCGCCATCTGCCCCACGCCCGCCCTGTACCTCCAGGAAGCGGTGCTCGCGGAGCTGGGCAGCGACACGGACCCCGCGCTGCGCTGGTACGACCGCCACGCGCGAACGCTCTCCTCGGTCATCGACTCACTCCCGGTACGCACGTGATCCGCGAGACCCCACCGTCCCCCGACTCGGCCGTCGCACCCCGTTCAGCGGCGGCCGAGCGCACGTGTCCGTCCCCTGAGGAGCAGGAATGACGCCCCACGATCCCACCCCACACGCCACCGACGTCCGCAGCGAGCCGACCGCCCTGCGCGACGGCCTCGCCCGCATGGCCACGTCCGTCAGCGTGATCACCACGGAGGTCGCGACCGGTCGCCACGGCTTCACCGCCAACAGCGTCGTGTCCGTGTCGGCCGACCCGCCGCTGATCGGTGTCTTCCTGGCCACCACCGCCGAGTGCCACGCCGCCTTCGCCCACGCCAGGACGCTCGCCGTGAACGTCCTCGCCGACGGCCAGGAGCACCTGTCCACGCTCTTCGCCACCCGGGGAGCGGACAAGTTCGGCTCGACCGGCTTCGTCCGCGGCGGCCTGGGCGCCCCGATCCTGCCGGACGCCGCCGTCACGCTGGAGGG
>NZ_ANBC01000589.1:9926-29872 GCF_000341125.1 Nocardiopsis lucentensis DSM 44048
CACGATGATCCTCGTCGACGTCGCACGCGTCCGCCGCGGCGACTCCGCACCCCTCATCTACCAGGGCCGCCGCTTCCGAAGGCTGGTCGCCGCGTGAGCCGTGAACGCATCGAGGTCCGTGGACTCACCAAGACCTACGAGGGTGGCGACCCGCACCGGCCCACCCTGGACCGCATCGACCTCGACGTCCCGCGCGGACACTTCGTCAGCCTCATCGGCCCCAGCGGTTGCGGCAAGTCCACCCTCATCCGGGTGGTCGCCGGGCTGGAGGACTACGACGAGGGTTCGGTGCGGATCTTCGACTCCACACCCCGCCAGATGTGCGCGGCCAAGGCGGTCGGGTTCGTTCCGCAGTCGCCCGCGCTGCTGCCCTGGCTGAACGTGCGGCGCAACATCACCCTCCCCGCCCGCGTCAACCGCCGGTCGGGCAAGGGGAGCGAGAACCCCGACGCCCTGCTGCGCATGGTCGGGCTCGACGACGCCGCCCGCAAGTACCCGCACGAGCTGTCCGGCGGCATGCGGCAGCGGGTCGCCATCGCGCGCGCCTTCGGCACGCGCCCCGACCTGCTGCTCATGGACGAGCCCTTCTCCGCCCTGGACGAGTTCACCCGCGAGGCGCTCCAATGGCACCTGTTGGGGCTGTGGGAGCGGATGTCGACGACCGTCCTGTTCGTCACCCACTCGGTCCGAGAAGCGGTCACGCTCTCCGACGAGATCGTGGTGATGTCCGCCCGCCCCGGACGCGTGCACGAGGTGATCCCCGTCGATCTGCGCCGACCGCGCGGCGACGAGGTGACCGGCCCCCGCGGACGCGCCCTGGAGGACCGCGTCCGCGCCTCCCTGCGCGGCGCCTGGGAGAGCGGCGCCGCCCCCGACGACCTGATCCCGCTGTGACGGGAGGAGAGAACGTGGCCACCGTCAGCAAAGCGGCGGGTGTGGACCCCCGGACCCGATACCAGAGCCCGCCGTCCCGGAGGCGGCGGAGGAGAGGCCGCGGAGGCCGTTCCCCGCTGTCCGCGCTGTCCCCGCGCGTGTGGCTGCCCACCGTCATCGCGGTCGCGCTGGTCGGCGCCGCGTGGTCGTGGGTCGCCTCCGGGAACCCCTACATCCTGCCCGAACTGGGCGAGGTCGGCCGGACGCTGGTCTCCGACCCGACGCTGTTCGTGGAGAACGCCTGGTCCACCCTCCAGATCGCGCTGCTGGGCGTGGCCTGGGGCGCGGGGACGGCCTTCGTCCTGGCCCTGCTGATGTCGGAGATCCCCGTCCTGCGGCGGGCGGTCATGCCGCTCGCCGTGGTCCTGAACGTCACCCCCGTGGTCGCCCTCGCCCCGGCGCTGGTGGTGGCCTTCGGTTTCGGGATGACCCCGAAGGTCGTCGTCACCGCGATCGTCACGTTCTTCCCGGTGCTGATCAACGTGACCACCGGCCTGCGGTCGGTCTCGGGCCCGGTCCTGCACGTGTTCCGGACCCTGCACGCCTCGCGGATGGAGGTGCTGTTGAAGCTGCGCCTGCCCACCAGCCTCCCCTACGCCCTGGCCGCGTTGCGCGTGGTCCTGCCCCTGTCGATCGTCGGCGCCGTGGTCGCGGAGTTCGTCGCGGCCGGGTCCTCCAGCGGGCTCGGCACGATGATCCGCAACGCGGCCGCCAACGCCCAGCTGCCGCACGTGTACGCCGCCGTCGCGTGCCTGGCGACGATGGGCGTGCTCATGCTCGCCCTGACCACCCTCCTCGAACGGCGACTCCTGTTCTGGCACGAGTCGCAGCAGAGAAATCCCTCATGATCGGAGCTGTCCGCATGTCCACCCCCTTCTCCCCACCCCGGCCCCGGTACCTACGCGCAGCGGCCTCGGCAGTGACGGCGTCGGCCGTCCTGATGGTCTCGGCGTGCGGGGGGCAGGAGGACGACGCAGCACCGCAGGCCGCGGCCATCGTCGACGACGAGCGCTGCGCGACCAACCAGGACGCCGGGACGATCACCTACGTCACCGGCTACCAGTACCAGGCCTCGGTCAGCATCCTGGAGGCCATCGCCGCCGACGCCCTCGGCTACTTCGACGCGGTCTGCCTCGACGTCGAGATCCAGCCCGGCACCGGCGACACGGTCGGCAACGCCCAGTTCGTCGCCGGGGGCACCGCCCAGTTCACCTCCCTGGGCAACGAGGCGGAGATCCTCCAGGCCAACACCAACGACATCGGCGTCATCGGCATCGCCACCTACGGCCACGTGCCGATCGCGACGCTGATGACCGGCCCGGACGTCGAGGAGCTCAGCGACCTGGAGGGCAGCACCCTCGGCCACAAGGGCATGCTGCCCGCTCCCCTGGAGGCCATGCTGGTCGCCGACGGGGTGGACCTGGACGAGATCGAGCAGGTGGAGGTCGGCTACGACCCCAGCGTCCTGCCGCGCGACCAGGTCCAGGCGCTCACCGGCTTCCGCTCCAACGAGCCCTTCCTCCTGGAGGGCATGGGCGAGGAGTACCGGGAGTGGCTGCCCGAGGACTACGGCGTGGTCGGCTCCTTCGGCGTCATGGCGACCAGCCCGGAGTTCGCCGAGGAGAACCCGACCGTCGTCGAGGACTTCCTGCGGGCGCTGTCGCGGGCCTTCGACTACTGCGCGCAGGAGGAGAACGGCAGGGAGTGCGTCGAGTTCGCCGCCGAGCTGGACGGGACCGAGTACGACGTCGACCACAACCTGAACGTCTGGCAGGCCGAGAGCTCCCTGGCCGCCGGTACGACCCGGGAGGGCTCCCCGGTCGGCTTCATCGACCTGGACTCCACCGAGGCCGAGGGCGAGACGCTCGTGGCCGCCGGCCAGCTCGACGAGCTGCCGAACCTGGCGCCCCTGTTCGACCCCAGCTACCTGGAGGGCGTCCACACCAACGGAGAAGTGACCTGGCCCGCCGAGGGTCAGTGAGAGCACGGAAGTGACCAAGGAGTCTGAAGGAATGTCTGAAGCAGGCGTGTCGGCGCCCACGGAGTACGGCCTCTTCCTGCCGATCGGCAACGGCGGGTGGGTNCCCCGCACCCCGAGGCGAGTTACGAGTACAACCGGCGCGCCGCCGTCCTGGCCGAGGAGCACGGTTTCGACTTCATCATGTCGATGGGCAAGTGGCGCGGCTACGACGGCGCCACGGACCACTGGGGGCGCACCCTGGAGTCCATGACCATGATGTCGGGACTCGCGGAGGCCACGGAGCGGGTGAAGGTGTGGTCCACGGTCCACACCAACCTGTTCCACCCCGCCCTGACCGCGAAGATGTTCACCACCCTCCAGGAGATCAGTGGCGGCAGGGCCGGGCTGAACATCGTGGTCGGGTCCTACGTGGACGAGTTCGCGCAGATGGGGCTCTGGCGTGAGGAGCTGTCGCACGCCGACCGGTACCGGTTCACCGAGGAGTGGACCACGCTGGTCAAGCGGCTGTGGACCGAGGACTCGGTGACCTTCGACGGTGACTTCCACCGTCTGGACGACTGCCGGTCGCGTCCGCACCCCGACCCGATGCCGACGCTGATCAGCGCGGGCCGTTCCGAGACCGGGCTGAACTTCCAGGCCCGGCACTGCGACGGCTCCTTCCTGACCGCGTCGACCCTGGAGGGTCTGCGCGACGCCAGCCGCGACGTCCGCGAGCGGGCGGAGAAGCTGGGGCGGCGGATCAGGACGTACTCGATGCTGACCGTCGTGATGGACGAGACCGACGCGGCCGCCGAGGCCCGCCGTCTGGAGTACGGCCGGGGCGCGGACATCGACGCGATCGTCAACATGAAGCGTTCGTGGGGCCTGCCCGCCGACAAGGCGCTGTCCCTGACCGCCGAGAAGCCGGAGGACGAGGCGTTCCAGACTCCGTTCGTCGTCGGCTCACCAGAGACGGTGACGGAGCGGATCCAGGAGGTCGTCGAGTTCGCTGAGCTGGACGGGCTGATGCTGATCTTCCCGGACTACCACGCGGACCTCGCGGCCTTCGGTGAGACGGTCATGCCGCGCCTGCGGCCGGACACCGTCGCGACGCCGGCCACGGCGACGGGCCGATGACCACAGACTTCACCGCCTCCGTCCAGCGGTGAGGGACCGGGGCCGCCGTCACCCTGCGGCGGTCCCGGTCGACCCTCGGCGAGAACACACGCCACGTGACGAGCACCACACAACCCTGGGTGACGACCGAGAGAGAACCCCCAGGTCACCCTCGCCCACAGTGAGCAGCGGCCCACAAGGCCGATGCCATTGGGGTTTCGGTCCACTAGGGTCCAGTTTATGCGGCACATACCGACCCCCGATCGGGTGCGAATCCTCGGCTGATCCGACCCCCACAGCCCCTTTTCGTTACTTTCCGTACACATTCTGGACACCGACCCGACCACCCCCCACTTCCGCCGTTTCGGCTCCGCCAGCGAAACCCCGCGACCCGGGTCGACGCGAGCCCGAGACGACTACTCCGAGCGACCAAACCAGCACCCTCCAGCCACGACCATCCGCATCACCGAGCTCGCCGTGTACCGCGAACGCCTCCGTCCCCGGGGGCGCCCTCCCCCCGACACGAAGGAGTTTCCGGCCATGCCCACCCCTACCCCCCGAGCCCCGCGGCGACGGTCGAGCCTCACGTCCGCGGCCGCGGTGTCCGCCCTCTTCCTGACCACGGCCTGCGGCGGCGCGGAGGAGCCCGAGACCCCGGAATCGGCCACCGTCATCGACGACGAGCGATGCGCGACCAACCGGGCCGCCGGGACGGTCACCTACATCACCGGCTACCGCTACCAGGCCTCGGTCAGCATCCTGGAGGCCATCGCCGCCGACGCCCTCGGCTACTTCGACGCGGTCTGCCTCGACGTCAAGATCGTGCCTGGAACCGGTGACACCTTCGGCAACGCCGCGACGGTCGCCGACGGCGACGCGGAGTTCACCTCGATGGGCAACGAGGGGGAGATCCTCCAGGCCCACGAACAGGGCACCGACGTCATCGGAGTCGCCACCTACGGCCACGTGCCGATCGCCACGTTGCTGACCGGCCCGGACGTGGAGGATCTCAGCGACCTGGAGGGCGTCACGGTCGGCCACAAGGGCGCCCTGCCGCCGCCGATCGCGGCCATGCTGGTGTCGGAGGGCGTGGACCTGGAGTCGCTCGACCTGGTGCAGGTCGGTTACGACCCGTCCATCCTGCCCGAGGGTGAGGTGGACGCGCTGACCGCCTACCGCTCCAACGAGCCGTTCCTGCTGGACGCCATGGACGCGCGGTTCATCGAGTGGCTGCCGGGACAGTACGGCGTAGTGGGGTCGTTCGGTGTGATGGCGGCCGGCCCGGAGTACGCCGAGGAGAACCCGACCGTCGTCGAGGACTTCCTGCGGGCGCTGTCCTACGCCTTCGAGTACTGCCAGGGCGACGTCCGCGGCTGCGTCGAGTTCGCGTCGGAGCTGGAGGAGGAGCAGGACTACGACGTCGAGCACAACCAGCGCATCTGGGAGGCCGAGTACGAGCTGGTCACCACCTACACGACGGAGGGCGACCCGCTCGGGAGCATCGACCTCATCCGCACACAGGACGAGGCGACCGTGCTGTTGGAGAACAGCCAGTTGGAGGAGATCCCCGACCTGGAGCCGTTGTTCGCGCCGGAGTACCTGGAGTCGGTCCACCCGGCGGGCGAGGTGAGCTGGCCGCGCGGGAAGTGACACACCGCGAGGAAGCCGACGCCTCCGATCCGTCGTCGCCCGAGAGGGTGGCGGCGGATCTCTCTGTGTACGCGTACTCACTCCTTTTGTCCCCCATGTCGGGATAATGCACTCGACGAGACCGCGCGAAGAGTGCCGACACGGGAAGCGACGGATGAAGTTCGAGCTGGTAGATCCCCCCGAGCCACCGCACGAACCCCGGCAGCCCACGCCTCCGAGCGGCGTGCCTCCCGCCCCGGCGAACGTGGTTCCCGTCACGTCCCTGGCCCGGATGCGTGACCGCTCGAGCGACCACACGCGAACGATCGCGCGGGTCATAGCGTCGATCCAGCCCTCCCTGAACCGGATGAACGCCCGCATCGCCCGGGTGGAACGCGAACGGGCCGAAACCGGTCCAACACACGACGACCCCCCGGACGGCTTCCGCCCGGACCGGTTCGCCCCTCGCACGTCCCCCGCCGCACCCCAGGAGTCCCCATGAGCGGATGGAACATCGACGCCCCCGGAGTCGGCGGGGTCATCAACACGGTCATCACCCAGCTCGGTGACGGCGAGGGCAGCGGACTGGACGGCTCCGTCCGCGATGCCCAGGAGGGCATCCTCGACGCCGCCACCAGCGCCGTCAGCGCACCCGTGGAAGCGGAGCTCTTCAACCTCCTCGAACACGTGGGCGCGCTGTCCGAGGAGATGTTCGGCCGTGCCGGATCGGCGTTGGAGGGCTGCGCCGACGCGGTGGACGCCTATCTCGTCGGCAACTACGAGATGGCCGAGGAGGCCCAGCGCAACGCCGGGGTGATCGACGAACCGGACATCCCGCCGAACGTGTGACCCCGCCCTCCTCCCCCACCACCACGGAGCCCCCATGCCCCCAGTCGACGTCAGCCGGCCCGCCCCCGACACCAGGTTCCAGCAGCCCGTCGACCCCGATCCGCTGACCCTCCTCTACCCCCCGGCGATCCCCGTCCCCGGGACCGCGCCGGACTCCCTCCAGGCCGCCGCCGGCGCCATCGGCACCGCGGCCTCGGAGGTCTCGCGGGGCGCGAACGACGTCAAGACCTCCTGGGAGGGGCTGCAGCCGCACTACAGCGCCCCGGAGGCCGAGGACCTGTTCTCCGTCATGAACCTCGTCGCCCAGAAGGGCGACACGATCCAGGACGACCTGGCGGACGCGGTCGGCGCCCTGGAGGACTTCGCCGAGGCCGCCGCGGAGGCCAAGAGGACCCTGAGGAGCCTCAAAGATCAGGCCTGGGACTTCTACGAGGAGAACAAGGACGAGGAGCACTGGTCCGCCAATCCCTGGAAGGTCGGGCAGAACAGGGCGTTGAAGCTCGACGTCAACCGGGCCTGGGCCACCTTCCAGGAGGCCGAGCGCGAGTGCGCCAACCGGCTCGTGGCCGTGCACGGCGGCGACACGACCTACACGGCGGCGAGCGCGGGCGAGCCGGGGGCCAACGAGATCGTCCACGGCATCGACCCGGACGACGTCCCCGAGACCGCGTACGACCTGACCTCGTTCGACGACTGGCAGCGGCTGTGGGAGGACGCGGACTACATCGCGCGCAACTCCGCCAAGCCCTGGCCCCTGGACTGGACCGTCGACGCCTACTACGCGAACTGGGACAACTTCGGCGGCGGGATGGTCTGGGACACGGCGGTGTCCGCGGTCGCCTCGACGGGGATGTGGCGCGAGGGGCGCGGCTGGGCCGATACCCCGGGTGAGGTGTGGGACAACGCGCTCCAGCACCAGGAGGAGAAGGTCGAGGGGCTGGCCGCCCTGGCCGGGTTCTACGGCGAGGACGAGTGGATGAACCCGTTCTCCGGTCCGGACGCGTGGAACTGGGAGGGTGACACGTGGTGGGACAACGTCAGCTCCTCCTGGACCGAGGTCGGCCATGACTTCGTCCCGTGGCGGGAGTGGGACGACCGCCCGGCGTACGTGGTGTACACGGGCGCGGGCAACGTCGCGTTGACCGCGGTGGCCTTTCCGGTTCGGGGAGGAACGATCCTGGCCCGGCTGAGCAACGGGGACCTCCTCGACGGCGCGGGTGGTCGCCTGCCCGACGACGTGTCTCCGGGAGACATGCCCACCCACTGGGAGAACGGGTCGGCCAGCCTGGCCGACTTCGACCTGCCGGAGCACCTGTCACGCGGCGGGGAGGGCTACTCGGGGGCGACCTCCTCGATCGACCGGCTCCTGCGGAGACTGAGCGCGGACTTCGAGGCCCGGCTCGGGGATCTCACCGGCACCGGAGGGGGCCGGAGCGGCGACGCGCCCGCCGGCGCACCGGACCGGGACGCCTCCTCCCCGGCCCCGGTCACGGCGGCACCGGATCGTGGCGACAGCGCGGATTCGTCCTCGGGTCGGGGCGAGGACGACGAGGTGGTCGACCGGCAGGCGCAGGAGCTCGTCACCGAGCTAGAGGAGTATCTCCGGGAGAACCAGCCCGCCCTGGTCGGAGCCGGTGCCCGGATGGACGTCGGCGCCGGTACCGACATGACCGTCACCAACAGCGCCGGTGACGGCGACGGTGCCCGAGACGGATCGTCCGACAGCAGGGGGGTCACCGTTCATGAGAGCAGCTCACAGACGGAATCCAGCGGCACCACCGTGCGCTCCGGGACGCTCACGACGCCTGGTCCTTCCGGCCCCTCCGGGCTTCATCGGCCTGAGCCGAACCATGCGGGTGGCCCAGGAGGAAGCAGTTCCGACTCGAACGCAGCAGAACCAAGATTCGACCAGAACGGCAACCGGATCAGGGGGCCAGAAGAATCTCCCCAACCGAAACCGACCAGGCGATTCGGCGACGGGGTGGACCTGGAGCCCAACACAAGATATGAGGTCAAAGACACCAGAGGGAACCCACGAGGAACGTTCATCACTGACAACAACGGAGACATTCGAGAGATCATAACGGAATCCGATAGGAATAAATCAAGACATCCCGAACTACGCCGGCCAAGGCCGAACGCAACTTACATTGTCAATGGACGGATCTACCAGACCGACTCGGAGCTGAGGACCACCTATGTCGAGGCCGAACTAACCCCAGGCGACCACGTTCGGAACAAAAAAGAGCAAGAATACGTCAACAGCCAGGGAAGGCAATACTACGAAGAACTGAACAGGAGACTCCAAGCAGATTTCAAAGAAAATCCCGAAGACTATCCTGGGCACACCGAGGCACCGCAATACGAGCAAGCACAATGGAATGGTGGACACCTCGTCGGCGCAGCGGAGTTCGACGGATTTGGGGAACGCCTCAACCAGGCTCCCATGCTGGAACACGTAAACCAAAGCCGCCCCACACACCCAGGGATCAGCGGAAGCTTCCGGAATCTCGAGGTCGCCTTCGAAGCACTACTCTCTGGTGACGCAGGCCAGATCCGGAACATGGAGGACACTCCAGCATGGCAAGAACAGATTAGAAAATGGCAGGAGAACATAGACAATGGACCAACCCCTCCTAGAATTAGAGTGGAGATCAGGAATATCTTCGACCCTTCGATGGAAACTTTCGAGATCAAGAGACCACGCTCCACGAAAATCCTTCCCCCACCCCCATCCGAGATTAGAGTAGACTGGACCCTCAACGGAGTCCCACAGAGGCGCATGAGATACCCCAACGTGCCAAGGCTCAGATAGGAGAGACGGCATGCTTCCCAAAAAGGGACATCTCGACATGGTCGATCAACAGGAACTCTTGACGGAAATTGGCAGGGATATCCTAAAATCAGCCCCTGAGAACTGGCATGAAATCGTCTACTCGGTGTATGCGATCGCGACTAATATCGAAGAGGAACTGATCGTTCACTACCCAGATGGCTCCCAGACTCCGATCCATATTCCGCATGGCACATCCACAAACGTAGGCGAACTCCGACGAGGGATGTATCAGGAAGGGAAGGGAACCTGGTTCTCCATGAAGTACACCATCTTCCGCCCAGGGAAGTTCAAGAGTGAATTCAACTACGACAATCCTCCCGAATTCCTCTTTTCCCCAAGCAATGATAACTACGCGCAGGAACTAAAGCACTTTCCCCGGGGCGAGGAACACATCCCCGAGTGGCTGCGTGAGAAGCTCCGGGAAGCCGACGGGCGGGGCTGAAGGCCAAGGCACCGATCTGACACCGCCAAGGACCCTGCCACTCACCTGCGGGTGGGGGTGGCTACGTGTGTCCGGCGCTCACCCTCCGGCCGCCGCCCCCAGGTACGTCAACTGCGCCCGGATGGCGGCCATCGCCCGCTGCGCGTTCCCAGCCCCCTCCGGGACCGGGTACCAGGCCGCCTGACGCCCGCCCTCACCCAGGACCGTCCCGCCCAGCGGACCGGCGACCGCCTTCCTCCCACCGACCCGGTGCACGCCGTCCGGGCCGACGGCCATCCCCAGCGGGACGGCCAGCCCGTGCCAGCGGGGCTCGTACGTGACGTCGGCGCGCCCCCGGATCCAGCGGACGTGGAGCACGTCCAACAGGTCCCGGGCGGCGAGCGTCCCGACCAGTCCGGGCAGCGCGTCGGTCGGCAGGTCGACCCCGTCCTCGAAACCGACCGCCATGGTGATCCGCTCGGCGGCCCGCTCGCCGTTCCACGTCACGCGGACGCTCCCGGAGAACGGGTGCCCGACGCCCCGGGGTCCGGAGAAGTGCGTCACCGTGGGCCTGGGCACGCGGTGCCGGGCCAGGCGGACCAACCGCTCCGGCTCCCACGCCGCGAGCGCGGGCTCGTGCGGCCCCCAGCCCACGGGAACGCATCCGGCCAGGTGCTCGGTGACCGCCTCGACCGCCCGTCCCAGGGGCGGCGCGAACGGCTCGCGGTGTTTCACGGACAGGTCCAGGACGAGCTGCGCTCCCAGGGGCGCGTCGTCGAGGAACCCCTCCGGCGGGACCGCCGCGTCCTCCCCCGGCAGGGGCACGTACGCGTGCTCCGCGTCCCACCGCAGGGGATACCCGCTGATCCCGTCGAAGTGCGAACCGTCCTCGGCGCGCACGACCCACCTGGCCCTCGGCGACGTGACGAGCGTGCGCAGGGCGTGGGTGAGCCGCGCGCCCCTCGGGGTGAGGATCTGCGCGACCGCGCCCCGACCGGCGGGCATCGCGTCGGAGATCCACGAGGACAGTGGGACGACCTCGCGGTCCTGGGCGATCACGATCGCCTCGGCCGCGGCGCGTTCGACGGCGGGGTGGTCGGTCTCCTCCCACTCCGAGGGGTCACCCGGCCCCGAGGTCCACACGCTGCCTCCCGACCGCAGCGCCAGGGCGTCGGCCACGCGGTGCGCGGTCTCCCGCCCGGCCTCGTCCGGGCGGGCCCGCACCTCCACCCACCAGCACGGGTCCGGCATGCCGACCGCCGCGTCCGCGCCGAGCAGGCGGACGACCTCGTCCCGCGCCTCCACGCGCTGCGAGCGCTCGACCGAGGCCAGGAGGCGGCGGTCCGCGTCGCGGATCTGGAGAATCCCGCCGTCGTGCAGGGGACGGACCCACAGGTCGGGGCCCGCCTCGTTCAGGGCACGCGAGATCGCCCGCATGTCGGGGTCCTTCGCCAGCAACGCCACCACGTCGTAGGTCAACGGTTCTCTCTCCGGGCCGGTCGTGCACGTCCCGGGGAAGCATAGACGGGGCACACGACGCCGCCGCGAACCGTCCTGTCGGAGCCGTGCGCCAGAGTGGACCTTCGCAGGTCCCGACGAAGGCGAGGAGTCACCGTGGCGATCACGAACGAGCGACTGGCAAAGCACCCGTTCCTGCGGGCGATGTACGCGGACGGCTACTACCCGGACCACGTGGTGGACAAGGGGAGGGAGATCCTGGTGCGCCTGTGCGAACGGATCGAGGCGCAGCGGCCCGCGGACCTGGCGGCGCTGTACCGGCTCACGCACGGCGCGACGAACGAGTTCAACGCCCTGGAGCCGGAGTTCGAGGCGGCGGGCAGTGAGATCGAGACCGTGGCGCGCGAGGCCATCGCCGAGGAGTTCTGGATCGTGGCGTCGGCCTACGGGTTCGCGGACGCCGATGTGGAGAAGCTGATCGCGACCCGGGAGTGGTGACGTCCGCCCCCGGCTTTCGCGCTCAGGTGCCGATGCCGTCGACACCCAGCGGTTCTCGCAGGTCGACCCGGTAGTCGTGCATCCACCCCCGTCCGCCGGACCGCCCGGCGATCGCGAACACCACCCTGAGCACGAGGTCGCGCACCGCGAGCGCCACCGGGTTCGGGGAACCGCCCTTGCGGCTGCCCTGCTTCCTGCCCTCGGCGGCGATCCGCTCCACGCGGTCACGGCGCAGCGACTCGTACCCTCCCAGCGCCTCGGGGAGACCGTCGACGTCGCGTAGGCACTTGGCGAGGACCAGCGCGTCCTCCGCGGCGAGGGAGGCCCCCTGCCCACTGGAGCTGGACACCGCGTGCGCGGCGTCGCCCAGCAGGACCGCCCTTCCCCGGTGCCAGCGCGGCAGGGAGGGCACGTCGTCGATCCCCAGAGGGCGGAAGCACGCGGGGTCGGCGGCGGCCAGGATCGTCGTGATGTCGGAGAGGTCCCCGGAGAACAGGTCGAGCGTGAACCGCTTCCACTCGTCGTCGGACCGGGCGGCGATCCGCTCCCGCGTCATCTCCTCGTGCGCGACGTTGACGAACCACAGGACCTCCTCGCCGGGCACGGCCTGGTAACCGAAGAAGGCCCTCCGGCCGAACACCATGCGCATGGTCGCGTCCGGCGTCGGGGCCACCTCGACCGGGGGCGTGTGCCCCCCGATGTTCAGCAGGCCGGTGTACTCCGCGCGGGGAGCCCCCGGGTCCATGAGGCCCCGCACCCGGGAGCGGATCCCGTCGGCGCCGATCAGCACGTCCCCCTCGGCGGTCGTGCCGTCGGCGAACTCCGCGACGACCCCGGCCGGGGTCTCGGTGTAGCCGGTGAACCGCTTGCCGTACTCGATCCGCACCCCGTGGTCGCGGGCGGCCTCGGCCAGGGCCCGCTGGAGGGCGTCCCGGCGGACGGTGACGGTGCGCAGGCGGTCCGGACCCTTCTCCGACCCGTCCCCGACCAGGCCGAGTCGGCGCCCGGAGGCGTTGACGAGTTCGATGCGGCACGTGGAGTCGGCGGCCACCGCGCGGACCGGCTCCAGGAGTCCGAGCACCTCCAGCGCGGCCAGCCCGTTGGGAGCCAGGGTGAGGAAGGAGCCGAGGCCGTCCCCCGGGCCGGAGTGGGCCTCGTACACGACGGCCTCGATGCCGACCTCGCGCAGCGCGACGGCGGCGACCGGCCCCGCCACTCCTCCTCCGATGACCAGTGCCTTCCGCATCCCCGTGCTCCCTTCGGGTCAGTACTGCCCGTTAGTCATAATATGACTATACATAGAATGACCATGGATTCAAGCCCCGCTTCCCTGGTCTGAGAGGTCCGTTCGATGCCCCCGCGCACCCACAAGCGTTCGCCGCTGGCGGTCCAGTTGCTCCTGTTGCTGTTGGAGGAGCCGATGCACGCGTACCGGATGCAGCAGCTGATCAGGGAGCGGCACAAGGACACGGTCGTCAACATCGCGCAGCGCAACAGCGTCTACCAGACCCTGGACCGGCTGCTGCGCGACGGACTGATCGAGGTGCACGAGACCGAACAGACCGGGAACCGGCCGCGCAGCACCACCTACCGGATCACCGACGAGGGCCGCGAGACGCTCCTGTCCTGGCTGCGCACCATGCTCTCCACACCGGCGCGGGAGTTCCCGGAGTTCCCCGCCGCGCTCGCGTCACTGCCCGCGCTGACCCCGGAGAGCGTGCGGGAGCTGCTCGACGGGCGGGTGGCGAAGCTGCGGCGCACGCTCGCCCGGATGGACGACGAGAAGCGGCTGACCGACGGGATGGGACTGCACCGCGTCTTCACCATCGAGGACGAGTACCGCCGCGCGATGGTGGAGGCCGAGCTCGCCTGGGTGATGGCGGTCATCGCCGACCTCGTCGAGGGCCGCCTCACCTGGCACCGGTGACCGCCGACTCGGTGACCCCGACCAGCGCCTCCTGGCCGCGATCAGCCTCCGGCCCTGGACCGAGGATCGGCCCCGTCACGTCTTCGTCCGGTTCTCCGCCGGAGGCAGGAGGAGGAGTCCCGGCTGGAGGAGCGTTCCTGACCCGGCCCCTCCGCCAGCGGACCCGGACGCGTCAGTCGAACTCGCGCAGGAGTTCGGCGACGCGTTCGGGCTGCTCGTGGAGGGCGATGTGGCCGGCGCCCTCCAGGACGCGCACGTCGGTGTCCAGCAGACGGCGGGCGGGGCCGTGCAGCCGAGCGGGGGAGAAGAAGGTGTCGTCGGACCCGGTGGCCACGGTCCTCGGGGTGTCCGACCACGGACGCAGGCACTCCATGGTCAGCGGTCCCGGCGCGAGGCTGGTCCGGCAGTGCCGCCCGACCAGGGTCATCCACGGGGCGAGCGGGTGGATCCCCGCGCTGACGTACTCCGGCCCGCTCATGGCGTTGAGCAACCGGGTGCTCTTGCTGTCGCGGGGCCCGATCATCCACGGCAGGACCGCGCGCATCACCTCGGGGGTCAGCCCCGCCGCCGTGAGCCCCGCCGGGCAGACGAGCATCAGGGCCCGGGTCAACGGGGAGGGTTTGGCGGCCAGGGCGATCGCGGCGCCGAGCGAGTGCCCCAGCACGATGACCGGCTCTTCGGTGAGCTGCGGCAGGATCTCGTCGAGCCAGGCTCCGTAGGCGGCGGTGCGCGGCGCCTTGGGTCGGACACCGCAGCTGAGTCCGGGCTGGCCCGGGACGTCGACCGAGATCACCGTCCGGTCGCGCGACAACACGCGCAACGGCTCGACGGAGCTGGCGGTGTTGAAGTTGGTGCCGTTGAGGACCACCACCGGGGTGCCCGTTCCCCCTGACGCCCGGAAGGCCCGCGTACTGCCGAGCTCGGAGGAGACGGTGGGAAGCGAAACGAGCCCGGGCCACCGGGCGATCTCCTCCTCGCACCAGTCGCGCACGGTCCGCGCACCGGATTCGGATCGGTAGACGTGCGCACCACGCACGTGGGAGTCGAGCATCAGCCGCCTGGTTTCCAGATAAGGGTGTTCAACGCCGACCAGTCTTCCCGGCACTCCACCTTCGGACTGTACGCGGGTGACGCGCGTCACGCCATACCCGTCCCGTCCGGCCCCACCAGCTCGAACGCGTCGGCCCCGAAGACGGATCACAGCACGACTCCGGCGACTCATGGTAATCGTGAACCCCGGGTGACCGTCGGGCACCATTCCGCCCCGCAGCCGATCCCGACACACAGACCCCCAGTGGGACGTGCGTCACATTTCCCGTGCCCGGAACACGAACATCAAAGCCGTACTTTTCGGGTAGGAGTCCCGCAGCCGTCGGCCAATCCGATCCGACACGCCCACGGGAGCGCACGCAGTGGTGGACATCACCGGGGAAGCCTCGGACGGTAAGCCCGATTCCTTGACATATGATGCGTGGTGCCTGTTATCACAGAACCTGATGTCCGCCGTGTAGACACCGGGGGGAGAACAGGGACGCGGCTGGACCAGCAACCAACCAACCCGTTGGTCATAGTCACGGGCGGTGATCCCCACCGCCGCCGTCCACCCCGTTCCCCGATGCCGACGCGGCTGCCCGCGTGCCCACCGACAGAATCGGATCCGGCGCGAACACATGCCCTCTGGGCTGGACATCTCCACAAGGGTCCGTGAACATGGGCGGGGCGCCGAGCGCCTCAGGTGTGCCGGGAAGACTGGTCGGCGAGTCCCTGTCGAGTCACGTCCTGGAGAGTCGCACATGAGCATCGACCCGATCGAGCACCCCACTCCCTCGAGCCCACTGCTCAGCCGCTTCGCCGACACCCTGCGCAGCGACAGCGTCGGCGGCTTCATCCTCATCGGCGCGGCCCTCCTGGCCCTCCTGTGGATCAACTCGCCCTTCGGCGAGGCCTACGAGCACCTCCGTGAGATCCGGTTCGGACCCGAGTCGCTCCACCTGAACCTGACCCTGGAGACCTGGGCGGCCGACGGCCTCCTCGCCATCTTCTTCTTCGTCGTCGGCAACGAGCTCAAGCAGGAGTTCGTCAACGGCGAGCTACGCAATCCACGGCGCGCCGCGCTACCGATCGTCGCCGCCATCTGCGGCATGGTCATCCCCGCCGGGATCTACGCCGCGGTCAACTTCTCCACCCCGGAGACCATGTCGGGCTGGGGTATCCCGATGGCCACCGACATCGCCTTCGCCGTGGCGATCCTCGCCGTCGTCGGCCGCTGGCTCCCGACCGCCCTGCGCACCTTCCTGCTGACCCTGGCGATCGTGGACGACCTGGGCGCCGTCATCGTCATCGCCGTCTTCTACACCTCCGGCATCGACTTCGTCTCCCTGGGCCTGGCCGCGGTCGGCCTCGCCGTCTTCGGCTACCTCCAGCGCGGCAAGGGCCTGGCCGCCAAGCTGAACGCCTCGTTCATCCCCAACTGGATCGTGTACATCCCGCTGGCCGTGGTCATCTGGGTCCTCGTCCACGAGAGCGGCGTGCACGCCACCATCGCCGGTGTGGCCATGGGTCTGCTCATGCGCACCACCAAGCACGAGGGTGAGCACCACGACCCGAGCCACGGCGTCGAGCAGATGCTGCGTCCCTGGTCCGCCGGTCTGGCGCTGCCGATCTTCGCCTTCTTCTCCGCCGGTGTGGTCTTCGACAGCATGGGCGCCGTGTTCACCGACCGCGCCGGGCTCGGCATCATCCTCGGCCTCGTGGTCGGCAAGGTCGTCGGCATCGTCGGCGGCTCGTGGGTGATGACCAAGCTGACCGCCGCCGAGCTGAACCCCAGCCTCAAGTGGATCGACCTCGTCGGCATGTCGCAGCTCGCGGGGATCGGCTTCACCGTCTCCCTGCTGATCACCGAACTGTCCTTCACCGACTCGCCCGAGCACCTCACCCACGCCAAGTCGGGTGTGCTCATCGCGTCGCTGATCGCGACCGTTCTGGCCGTGGTCATCCTGGGCGCCCGCAACCGGCACTACCGCGGGCAGGCCGCGGTCTCCCCGCCGGAGGGGGCGGGCAAGAGTTCCTGACCTGGCGTCACGGCATCGCGGCGGCCCCGTCACCCGGTTCGGGTGGCGGGGTCGCCGCGTTCGTCAGGAGTTCGTTCCGTGGTCCCACTCCCCGAACGCCGAGCGCACGTGGCACACCCGGCTCGGCGGGTTGACCTCCAGGGAGAACGCGGTCACGTCCGCGCCGTCGACGCCCTTGAGGGTCGTGTACGCCACCGAGAGCCGATCGACCAGGTTCTCCCGGCCCCCGCTGTGCACCGTGCCGTCAGGCCACAGGTAGGCCCACGACCCCTCCGGGGTGCCGAGGTAGACGATCCGGCCGTGGCCGCCCGCGAAGGGGCGGACGCCCGCACCGATCCGGACGCCTGGCAGCATCAGCATGAGGCACGTCAGAAGGTCGCCCTCGACGACCTCGTCCGAGGTGAACGGCACGACGTCGGTCGCCTCCGGTCGACGACCCAGACCTGGGAAGTCGGGATCGGGCACACGCTGGGTGCGGTCGTGCATGAACCTCGCGCCGAGGGCGAACGGCCCACGCGCGCAGGTCCAACCCGTCTTGCGGAGAGCCACGACAGGGGTGTGCTGCCAGTGCGAATGCGCGGCCCACGGGGTCACGATGAGGGATTCCAGCCCTACCCGATCGAGCCAGTCCACGGGAACCCGCGATACGGAGCACGTGGCGATGAGCGCGTCGTAGGTGTCCGTGCCGGGGGCCTCGGTGCCCGTGATGACCCGTACCCTCGTTCCGGCCAGGCGTTCCCGGGCGGCGGAGGCCACGTCCGGGTCGATCTCCACGCTCGTGACCGCCCCCGTCGGACCGACCAGACTGGACAGGATCGCCGCGTTCCACCCCGTGCCGGTGCCGATCTCCAGCACCCGCGTCCCCGGCCTGATCCTCGCGGCGGCGATCATGTCCGCCATCAGTTGGGGGGCCGACGACGATGAACTGGGTTCGTTGCGCGGACCTGACCCCCCGTCGTTGGCCTGTGTGGTCACCGCGTCGTCGGCGTAGACGATCCGCGCCCACCGTTCGGGGTCAGCGGTACGGAACAGCGGCAGGCCGGTCACGCTCGGCCAGATCATGTCGGGGATGTACCGGTGTCGAGGGTGAGCGGCGAACGCCGCCCGGATCTCCTCTGACGTCTCCAGACCGGCCACGAGCCGGTCGTGCAGGTCGTTGAGGTTCACTTCTCACCCGTCCCGTTACAACCGGGGCAGCTCATGAGGATCTCCTGGCTGTCCCAGTCGTCCTTGTCCTTGCCGTCGTGCCTGGCGACGATGGTGCCCTCACCCTTACACATGGAGCACTTGGCCATGAGTTCCTCTTCTCTACCGGGTTTCGTGGTCGTGTTCGTCGGCGACGTCCGCCCAGCGGGCGCGGTCCATCCGCAGGGCGTTCGCGAGGGCTTCGTTGGTCAGGGAATGCCGCAACCCGCAGACCCGGGTCAGGTAGCGGTAGCACTCGTTCCAGTCGCCCTCCCGGCCGTCCACGAGCCAGCGGGAGTTTCCGAGGTAGGCGACCGCGTGGCGGGTCATGGCGTCGCCTCCGACCTGGGGCGGGGCACGTACCGGGTCAGGTGCAGGCGCACGCCCAGGACTTCGAGGGTGTCGACGCGGACGACGTCGTCGGCGTCGGGTCCGTGCACGGCGATCCAGGCGTGGCCGCCGTCGTGGGCCCGCCGGATTCTCCAGCCGGGATGGCGCTGGCGGAGGTCGGCGAGGGCGGTCTGTTCGGGCACATCGAAATTCGCCATGAGGCCCAGCTCACACCTCGGTAACGGTGTGTCGCGACCCAATAACCAGCTCGTGCAAGCTTCGTAAAGTCCGTGACATGGAGGGCAACGACTTTTGCACGGCGCTCACGATCGCACGCAACAACGCGGGCCTCAGCAAGGCTCAGCTGGCCCGAAGAATCCCTTGCTCTCCTGGCCTGATCACCAAGTGGGAGCAGGGAAAGCATCTACCTAGCTGGGATAACGTCGCACGGCTGGATGAGGTGTTGGGGGCCCGGAATCAGCTGGTGCACCTGTGGCAGGTGGCGATGACGGGGTCGTTGTTGAAGCCGTGGGAGGACTCCATCCCGGAACTGGAGCAGGGGTCCCACACCATCGAACTCGGTTCCCCCTGGGTGATACCCGGCTTGCTTCAGTGCCCGGCGTACATGGCGCTCATGCTGAGGGAAGGCCGCTTCCCGGAAACGGAGGTGGAGATCAAACGTGAGGTATCCACACGTAGCGGAAGGTACGATGCGCTCGCCAAGAATGGGTCGCCGTGGGTGACAGCCGTGTTCCCGCTGGGGGCACTGGCCTGCCTACCCGACGATGTTCGTCGGGACCAGGTGGAGCACCTGTTGAAGCTGATCAGTGGCGGCCGGGTGGAGGCTCACCTGATCCCTGACCGAACCGTGATCGGCCTGGTCTCACCGATGTCCGTCTTCCGCCTTCGTGATGGGCGAGTGGTCACGGCCAGCGAGCACAACCGAGGAGTTGTCATCCACTCCGACCCCACAGGAGTGGAACGGATGACCACCCGGTTCACACGGGTGCTGGGCTCCGCACTACCGCCCCGCGAATCTGTGGAGAAGATGAAGGAGATAATGGCGTGAACGACTGGCACAAATCGAGCTACAGCCCAAGCGGCTCTGAGTGTGTTGAGGTCAGAGAGCACGAGAACGGCGCGGAGGTCCGCGACACCAAACACCGCGAACACGGCGCGCTGGCCTTCGGCACCGAACAGTGGGTCAGACTGCTCGCCAGCCTCACCCGCTGACGCCCTCGGTGCCCCGTGAACGGACACACGTCCACGGGGCACCAGCAGAGCCCCTGCGTGCCGCTCACACCTGCCCGTACAGCATCGGCGGGTCGATCAGGCGGATATCAGAAGACACGGACGCCGCCGCGCGGGCCTTGTCGTTGAACCCGCCGCCGCTGAAGCAGAGCAGCCGCGTGTGTGTGGTGTCGTAGCGCCCGGCCCGGGTGATCAGCTCGCGGATATGCCGCAGGCGCTCGATATGGGCGGCGCCCATCGCGTCGTTCCACTTGGCCTCACCGATGGCGAGCAGCGGGGGCTTGCGGCTTCCGTCGGCGACCCCGATGACGGCGACGTCCACCTCGTGACCGGTCCTCGCCTTCGGGTCGTGCACAACGCCGTGCCCGACACGGGCCGGTAGCCCTCCGATCAGATCGGGGTCGGCGTGGTGCAGGGCCCACTCACGGCAGACCTGCTCGAAGTGCGGACCCAGGACGTTGCTGACGAAGCGGCGGGGGGGC
>NZ_ANBC01000590.1 GCF_000341125.1 Nocardiopsis lucentensis DSM 44048
GGTCGTCACGGAAGGCGTCCGCGTCACGGCGCAGCAGCCCGGCGTCCTCGAGGACGTTGATGGGATGCGCGATGTCCGTGGCCCTGCGCTCCAGATAGCCCGCCATACCGCCGCGCGTGGCGTTGCCGTCGGCGACCGCCGCCAGGACCGAGGGGTACAGAGCGGTGTCGCGTAGGTCGGGCTCCTCGGCCAGGAGGTAGCGGGCCTCGCGAAAGAGCGGGGTTTCGGGGTTCAGCACGGTACGGACGACCCAGTCGTCGAAATCGTCGGGCCCGTCCGGTGTGTCCCCGCGGGCGAACTCACGTCGGTACGCGGGTGTGCCACCGACAATCGCGTTGACCCTGAGTGCGAGGTGGGGATCGGCGATGTCCCAGAACTCGGCGGCGAGTTGGTGGTCGAGGGTGCGGACGACCAACTCCAGACCCGCACGGCCACGCAGGGGCGCGTTGCCGGACAGGAGCCTGCCCATGAAGGACAGCGCCGATCCGCACAGCAGCATGCGCGTGCGTGAGGTGGTGCGCTGGTCCCGCAGGGCCCGGAACGCCTCCTGGATGATGGACGGCAGTTCCGGGTTTGCCTTGGCGAGGTAGGGGAACTCGTCGATCACCACGGGTACCGGTCGCTCGGCACCGAGCGACAGGAGCACGTCGACGGCCTCGGACCAGTCCGCGAAGTGGTAGGGGGCGGCGGGCTGGACATGCTCCGTGAGCGCCGAGCTGATCCGACGCAACGACTCGGCGTCCGTCGCCTCGGTCGCGCCGAAGTAGAAGCCCCCGGCAGCCCGGCAGGCGGCGTCCAGCAGGAAGGTCTTGCCTTGGCGAAGACGCCCGTAGACGACACCGAGAGTGGCCCCGGGTTGCTCGTCGGTGATGAAGCGGGCCAGTGCCGACCACTCGTGGTTGCGTTCGAACATCTCATCGGGCTTGCGCATCGCCACCCCACTCGTCGGTATCTCGCTGACGCCCCGGTGCCCCGTGGACGGACGTCCGTCCACGGGGCACCGGTGTGTCCGGGGTCAGACCGGATCGAGGTCGAACGCCGCCCAGACCTGGGTGGCGTAGCCCGACCACTCGGGGAAGGCGTGGAAGCCCCAACTGGTCGCCAGGTTCTGAACCAACAGCAGCCCGCGCTGCCCCTCTGCGAGGTCCCACTCGTCGGCGGTGCGCTCGGTGGGGATGCGCGGCCGGGTGGGTCCGCCCGGGTCGCTGACGGCCACGCGCAGGGTCCGGCCGTCCAGCAGGCACATCGTGCGGATGATCTCGCCACCGGGGAGGGCGTACTTGGCGGAGTTGGCCACGAGTTCGCTGGTGACGAGTTGGACGGCGTCCACCAGATCCGGCTCGAACCCGACCAGGTCGCGGGCGAGGTCGGTGCGCACGCGGGCGAGGTCGGACAGCCCGTCGGGGTAGGAGCGGTAGGGCCAGTAGAGGCCCGGCACGGTGATGTCGAAGGTGCTCACGCCGTCACCGCCACACGCCGCTGGTCCTGCTCGGCCCGCTGCCGTTGCCAGACGCGGACCAGGGCGGCGAGTTCGTCGAACTCCCCCGGTGTCGGCTCCAGGGGCGCGGCAAGCAGGTCACCCGGGGGAACGGGCGCGGCCTGCCTCGGGATCCAGCCGTGCAGGCGGGCGGTGGCCTCGGACTGGACACGGGCGGGGTCGGCGGGGATGGCCGTGCGCCGTGGCGTGCGGCGCGGAGCGGGAACGGGAGGCGGAGCGGCCTCGACCGGAGCGGGCGCGTAGGGGCGGACCCGGGTGGAACGGCGACGGCGGGCGGCGGGGGCCGCGTGACGGCCGCGCGCGGGGGTGAACAGCGCCTTCAGGTACATCCCGAGCAGGACGAAGAAGGCCGCGCTATAATCGCGCATGCTGGCAATCCTTTGCTTTAAAGGTTTCGAGTTGCTGGCCACGACCCCGGGCGGTGTTCAATCGTCGCGGGGTCTTCCGTGTATGGAGTTGGGCGTTCGATAGCAGAATAGAGGGGCGGGAGGAGTGGTGGCGCACTTTTGTGTGAAGTTCTTCGGAGAAAGTTCGAACGGGAGTGCATCTCCGCAGCTCAGGAGGCGTTAATTAAGGTCGATACCCCCACCCTAACCTCGTCAGAACAATCCCGTTCGCCCGAAATGAATAGCTTTGATGAGATACCCCCGACGTGCAGCGAAAAGCCTCCGTTCGTCGCGCGACGAACGGAGGCGCACGGCCCGACTCAGCCCTCCAGCGACTCCCGGTAGGCCAGCCACCCGCCGTGACGGCTGATGTCCTCCGCGCCCTCGACGGCGGACGGATCGCAGAGCAACCCAACACTCCAGTACCCCAAGCCCATACGTACAACTTCTTGTACAATGACCCTGAGTTCAGGTGTGCTGCGAAGGGCTGAGACATGAAGACCATGACCTATTCCGAGTCCCGCGCCAACTACGCCGCCACGCTCGACTCCGTGGTCGACGACCGCGAGGAGGTCGTCATCACCAGAGCCGGGCGAGAGCCCGTGGTCATGGTGGCGCTCTCCGAGTACGAGACGCTCAGAGAGACCGCCTACCTCCTCCGCAGCCCGGAGAACGCCCGACGCCTCGTGACCGCGATCGAGGAACTGGAGTCCGGCCACGGGATCGGGAGGGAGTTGGGCGAGTGAGGCTGGTCTGGGCGGAGAGCGCCTGGGAGGACTACGTCTGGTGGCAGAACCAGGACCGGAAGATCCTCAAGCGCATCAACACTCTGATCAAGGACATCGCCCGCAACGGCAATGAGGGCATGGGGAAACCGGAACCTCTCCGTCACGGCTTCCAGGGCTACTGGTCACGCCGTATCACTGACGAACACAGGCTCGTGTACAAACTGGTCGAGGACGAGATCCGCATCGCCGCGTGCAGGTATCACTACGGGAAATGAGCCCCCGTTCGTCGCGCGACGAACGGGGGCGCACGGCCCGGCTCAGCCCTCCAGCGACTCCCGGTAGGCCAGCCACCCGCCGTGGCGGCTGG
>NZ_ANBC01000591.1 GCF_000341125.1 Nocardiopsis lucentensis DSM 44048
GATCGCAGCCGAACCCCACCACCGATCGGCCGTCGGCCAGGGTCACCGACCCCAGCGTCATCGGCGCGGGCAGCGCGGCCAGGAATGCTCCGAGTCCGGCCGGGGAGATCCGCCAGACCTCGCAGCGCACCGCGACCCCCGACTCGCCCACCCGCTGGAGCCCCGGCTTGGGCGGGGTCGTGGCCAGCGCGTACATCCGATAGTCGGCACTGGTCTCGGTCGCCTCGACGAACCGCGCTCCCAGGTCGGTGAGCTGGTGGTTGAGCGGCTGCCCGCGCAGGTGCGCGCCGAACACCGCCAGCTCCGCCCCCGGCTCCGGGTACGCTTCGCCGGGGTCGTCACCGATGAGCAGCGCGGCCAGGTCCAGGCCCACCTGGTCGTCGAAGGCGTCGCTGATCAGGCTCACCCCGAACCGGTGCCCGTCCGCGACCCCGGCGGGCACGGCGACCGCCGCCATGTCGAGCAGGTTGACGAAGTTCGTGTACGTCCCCAGGCGCGAGTTCTCCCCGACCGGATCGGCCGCGACCTCCGCCAGCGTCGGGTGGCCGACGGTC
>NZ_ANBC01000592.1 GCF_000341125.1 Nocardiopsis lucentensis DSM 44048
GTCGGCGGCGGCCAGGATGATCCCGGACACCGTGGGGTCGGCCGACTCCGGCCCGCCGGACAGGAACTCGCCCACGGCGGCGTAGCGTTCGGCGACCAGCGCGCCGTCGTAGAGCAGCCTGGCCGCCTCCAGCAGGGGCGCCACGTCCACGGCCTCAATATCGACCCCCTTCTCCCGCAGGGTGTCGGCGGCGGCGTGGAAGGCGGCGCGTTCGTCGTCGCTGAGGGCGGCGAGTCCGTCGGCGGTCGGCACGGCCACGCGCGCGGGGTGACGGGGGGCGAGGCGCACGTCGGCGGGCCAGTCGCGGCTGTAGGGGTCGCCCGCGTCGGGGCCGGTCATCACCCGGAGCGCCGCCGTCCCGGTGGTCAGGTCGCGGGCGAACACGGTCACGCAGTCGTAGGGCTGGGCCGCCGGAACGACGCCGGTCGCGGGGACGAGGCCGACCGTCGGCTTGAGCCCGACGATCCCGTGCAGCGCGGCGGGCACCCGGCCGGACCCGGCCGTGTCGGTGCCGAGGGCGACGTCCGCGATCTCCAGCGCCACCGCGACCGCCGACCCCGAGCTGGAGCCGCCGGAGACCCGCTCCGGGTCGAACGCGTTGCGGACCGCCCCGTACGGGCTGCGGGTGCCGACCAGACCGGTGGCGAACTGGTCGAGGTTGGTCTTGCCGAGCACGAACGCGCCCGCGTCGAGCAGCCTCCGGACGGCGGTCGCGTCGGTGTCGGGGGTGTGGGCGAACTCCGGGCAGGCCGCCGTGGTGGGCAGCCCGGCCACGTCGATGTTGTCCTTGACCGCGACGAGCGTCCCCGCCAGCGGCAGGGGCGC
>NZ_ANBC01000593.1 GCF_000341125.1 Nocardiopsis lucentensis DSM 44048
GCAGGTCCTGCTCGGGCCGGAGGGTGATCCAGACCTCGGGCCGGTCGGCCTCGGCGATCCTCCGGTAGGCGTCGTGGACGCGGTCGGTGGGAGTGGGCATCAGGAGGCTCCTCCTTGCGTGATGACGGCCATGGCGCGGCCGGGGTCCAGGTGCTGCCCGGGCGCGACCAGGATGTCGGAGACCGTACCCGCGCGGGGCGCGCGGACCACGACCTCCAGCTTCATCGCCTCCAGCCGGACGACGGGCTGCCCCTCCTCGACGGTGTCGCCGGGGCGGACGTCGACCTTCCAGACGGAGGCGGACAGCGGGGACTCGACCAGGGCCGCGCCGGGCGGGAAATCGGTGCGGCCGGGGTCGGCGGCGGGTTCGGGTTCGGGCCGGTCGTCGAACTCGCCCGCGGCCTCCCAACGCTGGCGTTCGGCCTCGAAGGCGGCGGCCTGGCGGTCGCGGAAGGCGGCGATGGAGTCGGCGTGGTCGGCGAGGAAGCGCTCGTGGTCGGCGAGGACGAACTCCCCGTCGGCGATCTCCAGCTCGTGCCGTCCGGCAAGGAGGTCGGCGCGGATGTCGAGCAGCTCCTCGTGGCCGACCGGGTACCAGCTGACCCGGTCGAAGAACCGCAGCAGCCAGGGGGTGCCGGGCTCGAACGGGCCGTACTGGCGCAGCCCCGACCAGATCGGCACCGTACGGCCGATGAGCTGGTAGCCGCCGGGACTCTCCATCCCGTACACGCACAGGTAGGCGCCGCCGATACCGACCCCGGCCTCCGGGGTCCAGGTGCGCGCCGGACTGTACTTGGTGGTGACCAGCCGGTGGCGCGGGTCGAGCGGGGTGGCGGCGGGCGCGCCGAGGTAGACGTCACCCAGGCCCAGGACCAGGTAGGAGGCGTCGAAGACGGTGTCGCGGACGTCGTCGACCGAGTCGAGGCCGTTGATGCGGCGGATGAACTCGATGTTGTCGGGGTTCCAGGGCGCGTCGTCGCGCACACCGGTCTGGTAGCGGCTGATCGCCTCGTGGATGGACGGGTCGTCGAAGGACATCGGCAGGTGCAGGGTCCGGCTCGGCACCCGCAGGCGGGAGGTGGGCGGCAGTTGGCCCTCGATCTCCTGGAGGAGGTCGAGCAGGGTGCGCAGCGGCAGCGCCTCGGGGTCGGTGTGCAGGTGCAGGGAGCGCACGCCGGGCGTGGTGTCGACGATCCCGCGCGGGGCGGCCTCGTCGAGCGCGGCCATCAGGGCGTGGACACGCATGCGCAGGCCCAGGTCGAGCACCATCGGCCCGTACTCGACGAGGAGGTTGTCGTGGCCGCCGCGGCGGTAGGTGACCTCGGGGGCGCCGTCGGTGGCGGGCAGTCGGGCGAGCACGCCGTCGTCGCCGTCGGAGCCCGTCGCGCGCAGGAGCGGGGCCGCCGTCGGGACGGTGTGCAGCTTCTCGGCGGCGGACTCGGTCACCGGGTGGAAGCGGACGGTGTCGCCGGGGCGGAGCTGGCCGACCTTCCAGCGGGAGCCGGTGACCACGGTGACCGGGCAGACGAACCCGCCCAGGCTCGGCCCGTCGGGGCCGAGGAGGACCGGGGTGTCGCCGGACAGGTTGACCGCGCCGATCGAGTAGGCGGTGTCGTGCACGTTGGAGGGATGCAGGCCGGCCTGGCCGCCGTCGGGACGGGCCCAGGTCTGCTTGGGGCCGGAGAGGCGGACGCCGTTGCGGGCGGACTGGGGGTGCACCTTCCAGGCGGTGGCGTAGAAGTCGGCCAGGCCCTCGCGGGTGAGGAACTCGGGAGCGGCGTGCGGCCCCTCGGAGACCTCGATGTCCCAGTGGGCGGAGGTGCCCTCCCCGGCTTCGGCCGGAGCGTCGAAGTCGGGGCGGTCCTCCTCGGGGACGGAGCGCGGCGCGGCGAACCGGGGGGCCGAAGCGGCGGAGGCGGGTGCGGGAGTCGACGGCGCCTCGGTGGTGGCGGACCCGCCCGGCGCGCTCCTGGGGGCGATCGTCGGCCGGAGCACGTCGCCGAGCCG
>NZ_ANBC01000594.1 GCF_000341125.1 Nocardiopsis lucentensis DSM 44048
CGCTGCCGAGGTAGTCGGGCACGTCCAGACCGCCGCGGACCAGCACGTACGTACGCATGCCGGGGCCGCGCGCGGCGCCGACGTCGAGCAGGCCGCCCGCCGGGACCTCCACCGGCTCCCACTGCGGAACGGGCGTGCCGTCGACGGTGACCTCGGCGGGGGCTCCGGTGACGCAGACGGTCGCGGCGGAGCTGAAGCGGAGGGCCGGGCCCTCGATCGTGCACTCCAGGCCGGGCGCCCCCTCGGGGTTGCCCAGGGCGGTGTTGCCCGAGCGCAGGGACAGGTCGTCCATCGCTCCGGACGGGGGTACGCCCACCTGCCAGTACCCGGTGCGGCCGGGCCAGTCCTGGACGGTGGTGAGGGTCCCGGCGCGCTCGACCTCGATGCGCGGCTCCGGGTCGCCGACGCCGCCGCAGGTGGCGGTGGTGTGGTCGACGGCGCGGACGTCCGGGTGGTCGGTGAGGGCTCGCAGGAGCCCGAGGTTGGTCTGGAGGCCGTCGATCCGCACCTGCGCGAGGGCGCGGCCGAGGCGGTCGAGGGCGTCGGCGCGGTCCTCGCCCCGGACGATGACCTTGGCGAGCATGGGGTCGTAGTCGCTGGTGACGCGCTGGCCGGTCTCCACCCAGCCGTCGACCCGCGTCCCGGCGGGGAACTCGACCCGGGTGAGCAGGCCGGAGCTGGGTCGGAAGTCGTGCGCGGGGTCCTCGGCGTACACGCGGGCCTCGACGGCGTGGCCGGTGCGGGCGGGACCCTCGGCGGGAACGTCGGCGAGGACGTCCTCGCCCCGGGCCAGGCGCAGCATCCAGGCGACCAGGTCGACGCCGGTGACCTCCTCGGTGACCGGGTGCTCGACCTGGAGGCGGGTGTTGACCTCCAGGAAGGAGGCCTCGCCGCGCTCGACGTCGTAGACGAACTCCACCGTGCCCGCGCTGCGGTAGGACACACCGGCGCACAGGGCGCGGGCGGTGCGGTGGAGCTCGGCGCGCAGGGCGTCGGACAGGCCGGGGGCGGGCGCCTCCTCGACGACCTTCTGGTTGCGGCGCTGGAGGGAGCAGTCCCGGTCCCCGAGGGTGACGACGCGGCCGTGGCCGTCACCGAAGACCTGCACCTCGATGTGGCGGGCGCGGGAGACGAAGCGTTCGACGAACACCCCTCCCCCGCCGAAGTGGGTCTGCGCCATCCGGCTGACCTGGTCGAAGGCGGCACGCAGCTCGGCCTCCTCGAAGCAGGGGCGCAGTCCGATACCGCCGCCGCCGGAGGTCGACTTGAGGATGACGGGGTAGCCGATCCGCTCGGCGGCGGCG
>NZ_ANBC01000595.1:0-10270 GCF_000341125.1 Nocardiopsis lucentensis DSM 44048
GGCCAGGACGCGGTCGATGTCGAGATAGCTCTCGGCGGCGGGTGCGGGGCCGAGACGGACGGCCTCGTCGGCGAGCCGGGTGTGCGGGGCACCCGCGTCGGCGTCGGAGTAGACGGCGACCGTGCGCAGGCCGAGCTCGCGGGCGGAGCGGATGATGCGGCAGGCGATCTCGCCGCGGTTGGCGACGAGCACGGAGTCGAACACGCTGGTTTCTCCCTTGTCTTCCCAGTTCAGAGCGCCGGGCGGAGGGTCGCGGTCACAGAACGTCGGAGTGGAGCGCCATCTGGGTCAGGGCGCGCTGGGCGCGTTCGAGGACGACCTCCATGGAGGCGCCCACGTGGTCGTGCATGGCGCGGTAGGCGGAGTCCAGTTCGCGGGCCGTGAGGTGCTCGACGATCTGGAGGTGCTCGGTGATGGTGGAGGTGATCCGGTCCTCGGTGAGGAAGTCGTACATGCGCACGCGGCGGATGCGCTGGTTGACGGAGACGAGGGACTCGGTGAGGGCGCGGTTGCCGGAGGCGCGGGACAGGGCCGCGTGGTACTCCTCGTCGAGCAGGACGAAGGAGGGGTCGGGCTCGGGGGGTTCGGCGCGCAGCTTCTCCCAGCGCTCGCGTTCGTCGGCGAGGATCCCGGGGTCGTGCGTGATCGCGGGGTCCTCGATGGCACGGGCGATGCCGCGCAGTTCGAGGGTGACCCGGAGTTCGTAGAGGTCGCGGAGCTCGGCGAGGTTGGGGACGGTGACGTAGAAACCGTTCTCGCGCCGCTCGACGAGGCCGTCGGAGTGCAGGCGGGCGAGGGCCTCCCGGACGGGGGTCCGGGAGACGCCGAAGTGCTCGGCGAGGCGGACCTCGCCCAGACGGGTGTGGGGGGAGATCCGGCCGCTCAGCACCTCCTCGCGCATGAGGGCGTAGACCTGGTCCCGGCGCGACGTGGCTGTGCCCTCAGCCCCCCTGCCGGGCCGTGTATACAGCGATGTGTCCATGGGGCCCGACGGTAGGAAGGGCGTGTTTCGTCGGCCCTGTCACTCCGTGAAACCTGCGTTTCCCCGTGTTACGGCGTGTTTCGCGCCTGGTGAGCGTGAGTGGCGCGGTCATGAGTCCGCCCGGGGGTTGGTGAGTACGCCCCCGGGCGTATGTGGGCGCCGCGGTCGACGGATCATCCCCGCGTACGCGGGGAGCAGGCTCCCGCCTACCCGCTGCCGGCCGGGTACTACGGACCATCCCCGCGTGCGCGGGGAGCAGAACTTCCAGGCTGCGGTCGACCGGGCGAGCGAGGGACCATCCCCGCGTGCGCGGGGAGCAGTCGAGCTTGCGAGAAGCCCCCCGGATCGTCGCGGGACCATCCCCGCGTGCGCGGGGAGCAGCAGTACCAGTTGAACTGGTGGGACGGGCACGAGGGACCATCCCCGCGTGCGCGGGGAGCAGCCTACGGGACTGATGGTGCCGTTGTTGTCGTAGGGACCATCCCCGCGTGCGCGGGGAGCAGACACCGCGCGCTACCTGCCGCTCGATGTGCGCGGGACCATCCCCGCGTGCGCGGGGAGCAGGCTTCTTGACCTGCCCTTTTACTCGTGCGACCCTCTCGAATCCGCACGTTGTCGAGAACCGGACACCACACGCGTCCTTCCCCGTTCCCCTCACGCGGTGACGGAGCCAGCTTCCGGCGAGGCTACACCGGGGCAGCGAGAACCATCCTCTCCTCACGCCGCGCGAGGCGAACTCGACGCTCCACCGGACGTCGCCCTCACCCACTCACTGATCATGGGTCCGGTGTTCGTCTGGCTGTACGTCTTCCGCCGACAGGACACGGACGCCTTCGCCCGCGACCTCGTCGTCCGCCCAAAGGCCGCGCTGCGCGACACGCCGCCCCGGGGCCAGGCGCACTGACCCGGGAGGGCCGCTCGTCGTCTGGGACTCCTGACCGCGGTCAGTCCGCCCTGGACTCCCCGGTCGGACCGGCTCCCTCCTCGGCTACGGCGGCCCGGGCTCGCTTGTGGGTCACGGACACCCGGAACCCGAAGGCCGCGAGCGCGCCCAGCGGCAGCCAGACGGCCACCGTCGGCCAGACCTTCTCCCCCAGTCCGCTGACCAGGACCGGGGAGAAGAGCCCGATGAAGAGCAGCGTGACGGCGAAGCTCAGGGTGGCGCCCATCCCGTCGGTCGGCTCCGGATCGGGGAGGCGGGCCAGCCGCCAGAAACACACGGCCACCGTGATGAGGCCGGGCGGGACGATGACCAGGGCGCCGATGAGGACCCGGGTACGCTCGTCGGCCGGGACGGAGTCGGTTTCCTGGACCTCACCCCCGAACGCGATCTCGGTCAGCTGACCGCGCCAGACGGTACCGGTGACCCGGTCGCCCCCGTCGAGTCGGTGCAGGACGGGGCCCCGCTCACCGTAGGTCGACTCCCACGTGCCCCCGTCCGCGTCCGTCAGGGTGGTGCGATGCGACTGGTGCCTCTGCCCGCGGTCCACCAGGTGGACGTCGGACACGGTGAACTCCTGCGTCCACAGGCAGTCGGAGGGCTCGGCCGGAGCGGCCGGGCAGGGCTCCGCCGCCCGGTAGGCCTCCAGGTCCGCGGTCCCGTCCGGCGCGATCGCCACGACCGCGAGGAGGGGGAACGTGGCGACGCAGAGGCCGACCACCAGGGTGAGGAAGGTCGTGGAACCGTTGCGCAGGAGCCTGTGAGTCATGTCCGTATTGTCCTATTGGCGAACCTTGGCGGAGGGCCGCCCGGCTCCCACTCGGACGCGATCCCGTACGTCCGCGTTGCACGACCCCCGGGTGATCGCGCCCACACGGCCGCCGCACGCGAAGGGGCCGTGCACGGTGGTCGCCGTGCACGGCCCCGGGGGATGGGGCGGGCGGTCCGAACGGCCCGGGAGAGGGAGTAGGGAGTACCGTCGGACCGGTCCGCCCTGCGGGTCGGGCCGTCCCGGCGGACCTCGGTGGTCCGGTGGGGCGGGCCACCGCGGGACGCGTACCCGACCCCGTCTAGAGCGGGATCCCGAGTGCCCACCCGGCGAGCGCGTACATCCCGAGCAGGACGACGAACAGCGCCGCGAGGTTGAGGAGCACGCCGCCCCGCATCATCTGGTTGATGGTGATGTGTCCCGAACCGAAGACGATCGCGTTGGGCGGCGTGGCGACGGGCAGCATGAAGGCCATCGACGCGGCCAGGACCGCCGGGACCACCAGGACGAGGACGTCGACGTCGAGTCCGGCGGCCACCCCGCCGAGCACCGGCAGGAAGGTGGACGTGGTGGCGGTGTTGCTGGTGAGCTCGGTGAGCAGCAGCACGACCGCGGTGACGCACAGCACCAGCACCCAGATCGGCACCCCGCCGAGCACGGAGACCTGACCGCCGATCCAGACGCTCAGGCCGGAGGCGGTGAACTGACCGGAGATCGCGATACCGCCGCCGAACAGCAGCAGGATGCCCCACGGCAGCTTGACCGCGGTGTCCCAGTCCAGCAGACGGGTGCCGGTGCCGCGCTCGGCCGGGATGAGGAAGAGCGCGACGGCGACGGCCATGGCGATGACGGGATCGCTGATGCCGCCCAGCCACGGCAGCGCGCCGCCGATGGTCTGCGAATCGGCCCGCATCGGCACGAAGATCCAGGACAGCGCGGCCGTGACGAACACGGCCAGGACCAGCTTCTCCGGGCGCGAGATCGGCCCCATCTCCCGCAGCTCGTCGCGGATCAGCTCCTGGGCGCCCTCCACCCGCTTGACGCCGGGGCGGAAGAGCAGCCGGGCGAGCACGACCCAGGCGAGGAAGAGGAAGGCGACGGCGATCGGAAGGCCGACCATCATCCACTGGCCGAACCCGATGGTGATGTCGTGGAACTCGGACAGGTAGGCGACCATCAGCACGTTGGGCGGGGTGCCGATGAGCGTGGCCACGGAGCCGATCGAGGCGGCGTAGGCGATGCCGAGCATGAGCGCGGTCGCGAAGTTGGCGTCGGTGCGCCCGCCCCGGAACTGGGTGATCAGCGCGACGACCGACAGGCCGACGGGCAGCATCATCACGGTCGTGGCCGTGTTCGACACCCACATGGAGATGAACGCGGTCGCCACCATGAACCCGCCGATGAGGCCGACGGTGTTGGACCCGACCTTGGACACGATGGTCAGCGCGATGCGCTTGTGCAGGTTCCACCGCTGCATGGCGAGGGCCAGCATGAAGCCGCCCATGAACAGGAAGATGGTCGGCGATCCGTAGGACGGCGCGACGTCGCCCACGGCCACCCCGTCGACCAGGATCGGGAAGGCCACCAGGGGAACCAGCGAGGTGACGGGGATCGGGATGGCCTCGGTCGCCCACCACGTCGCGATGAACACGGTGATGCCCGCGACGGCTCGGCCGTTGACCGCGAGGTCGCCCATGCCCTCACCGTCGGGCAGCGGCAGCGGCATGTCCGGGAGCAGGAAGTAGACCAACAGGCCGAGCACCGGTCCGAGGACCAGTCCGATCCTGCGCGGGAGCGGGTTGGTCTCGCGGTTGCCGCTGGCGCGGTCCTTGTCCTGGGGAACGGGCTGTCGGGGAACGGACGCACTGTCGGGTGCGTTGACGGCGGGATCGTCGGTGGCCATGATGTTCCTCCTGCGCGGGTGGGGGGAGTGGCTGTCGGTGCTGCGCACCCGCCGGGCGAAACCAGGGACGACGACGCTGTTGCCCGGAGGTTTCCCCGATATGAAGCGGACGTTGATGTAGTGATGGTGCTCACGCTGGTATGTGACCGGCAATCCACAGGGGGAAGAGTTGGGATTCCTCTGACATTGCGCCACTCCGGGTCACGTTCTGTGGACGCAGGGCGACAGCGGCCGTGGCGCGCGGCCTCTCCGGGCGGTTCCCGCTCGGTTTAGGCTGCGGATATGCGAGCGAGGGAACCGGACCGGCGGAGCGTACTGCTCGGCGCGGCGGCCGCCGTGGTCGGCGGGCTCACCGCGTGTGGACGCGGCGGTGTGCCGGACCTGCCGGAGCTGGTGATCGCGACCGGTCCGCCCGGCGCGGTCTACCGGGAGATCGGCGCGGAGCTGGCGGAGGTCCTGGGTCGGCGGATGCCGGAGACCGACGTCAGGGCCGTGGAGAGCGGCGCGTCCCTGGAGAACCTGCGGTTGCTGGCGTCCGGAGAGGTGCAGCTCGGCCTGGCCAGTCTGGACGCGGTGACGGCGGCCGAGGTGACCGAGGACGAGGACCTGTCCGCGATCGGCCGCGTCTACGACAGCTTCCTGCACCTGCTGGTCATGGCCGACTCACCGGTGCGGGAACTCGCCGACCTGGAGGGGTTGCGCGTGTCGCTCGGCGCTCCCGACTCCGGCACCGAGTTCACGACCACGCGGCTCGCCGACGCCTACGGGCTGGCCATGGACACCGTCCTGCTCAACCAGGCCGACTCCGCCGACCTGCTGAGCCGCGGCGAGATCGACGCCATGCTCTCCCTCACCGGGATCCCCACCCCGGCCATCGCGAGCCTGGCGCTGCGCCGGACCGTGCGCCTGATCGACCTCGGCGACGCCGCCGACGTCCTGGCCGAGACCTACCCCGAGGCGTACTTCCCGGCGTCCATCCCGGCCACCACCTACGAGGGCGTGCCGACGACCCGGACCCTGTCCATCCCGAACCTGCTGCTGTGCCGAGACGACCTCGACGACGACCTGGCCTACCTGGTCACCGACACCCTCTTCACCCGCGCCTCCCAGCTGGCGGCCACCCGGCCGGAGGCGGCCCAGATCAACGTGCGGACGGGGATCTCCACCGGGGACGTCCCCCTCCACCCGGGCGCCGTGCGGTGGTACCGGGACAACAAACCGATCTGAGGGAGGGAGCGCGGGGAGTCCGGGGGCGGCCCCGCGCGGCCCTACTCCGGGGGCAGGGCCGCGGGAAGCACCAGCACCGCTCCGAATCCGGGCCGGTCCCCCACCGGCAGCCCCTCCTCCAGCAGGAGTTGCCCGCCCGACTCACGGGCCAGGTCGGCGATGATCGCCAGTCCCATCCCGGTGCCCTCCACGTTCTGGTGCCGGGACGAGCGCCAGAACCGGTCCACCGCGGACCCGCGTTCCTCCTCCGGCAACCCGACGCCGTCGTCGAACACCCCGATCCGGACCCGGTCGGCGCCCGCGACCGGCTCCGCGCGCACCTCGATGCGCGTCCCACCGGACAGGCGGAACGCGTTGCTGACCAGCTCGTCGAGGATGCTGCCGAGACCGCCCGCCGGGGCCTGCGCCCACAGCCCCTCGGGCACATCCGTGTCCAGGACGAACCCGCGCGCCTCGCACAGCGCCCGCCACCGGTCGACGCGCGTACCCAGCACCTCCGCCAGCTCGACCGGCTCCGTGCCCGTGATGCTCTCCAACCGGGTGGCGGCGAGCAGGGAGTTCAGCATGCGGTGCATGTGGGTGGCCTCGTCGATGGCGATCTCGTGCGCCTCCCGCGCCTCGGGACCGCTGAGGTGCGGCGCCAGGTTCTCCACCGCCAGACGCAGACTGGCCAGGGGGTTGCGCAGCTGGTGGGAGGCCTCCGAGACGAACGTGCGCTGCCGGTCCAGGGCCCGCCGCACGACCTCCACCATCGTGTTGAACGACTCGGTGAACCGCCGCAGCTCGGGCGGGCCGCGTTCGGCGTCCACGTGGACCTCCAGGTCACCGGAGGCCACGGCGGTGGTGGCCGCGTCGAGGCGACGGATCGGACGCAGTACCCAGCGGGACAGCGGCAGCGCGGCGGCGACCAGCAGGGCCAGCGGCACCACACTGGCCAGGGCGAGCCAGCCCCACGCGGTGAGCACGTCCGAGGCCAGCCGATCCGTCGGGGCGACCAGGACGACCACGCCGACGACCTCGCTGTCGCGGCCGACGGGTTCGGCTATGACCAGCGGTTCACGGGTCCACGGCCAGACGGCGGCGGGCGGTTCGGGACGCGCTCCCGCCATGGCGGCGCTGATCCCCGACCGCGTGGTGACGCCCGCGACCACGTCCGTCAGCCGTTCGGTACTCCCCGACCCGCCGACCACCTGACCGTCAGGGGCGACGATCGCGGCGGGGACCCCGTACAGGTCCTCGTAGCGGGCCATCTCCCGGGTGAGGGCGTCGGTCCGGTCGGTCTCCAACGCCGTCCGCGCCAGGGCGGCGAACCTGCCCGCGTCGGCGAGGAGGTCGACGTACACGTCCTGGGTGCGTTGCTGGGCGACCACCCCGCCGATCGGTACCGCGACCGCCGCGACCAGGACGAACGCGGCCGGAAGCAGGATGGTGAGCAGGCGGCGGAGCACGGCGTCACGCCTGGTCGAGCAGGTAGCCGACGCCGCGCACGGTGCGGATGCGCACCGACGAGCCGAGTTTGGCCCGCAGGGAGGCGATGTGCGTGTCGAGGGTGCGTGACGACGCCTCCCACGCCGCGCCCCACACCTGGTCGAGGATCTGGTCCCGGGCGACCACCGACGGGGAGCGCGCCGCCAGGAGGGCGAGGAGGTCGAACTCCTTGCGGGTGAGCTGGAGGGGGTGGTCCCCCACACGGGCCTCGCGGGCGCCGGGATCCAGGGTGAGCGGGCCGACGGTCACCCTCGGTTCGGTGTCCTCGGCCTCGGCTCGGGCGGCCCGGGTACGGCGGAGGACGGCGTCGATGCGGGCGAGGAGCTCGGCGACGCCGAAGGGTTTGACCACGTAGTCGTCGGCGCCCGCGCGCAGGCCGCGGACGCGGTCGCGCTCCTCGCCCCGGGCGGTGACGGCGATGATCGCCGTCTGCGGGCGTTCGCGGAGATGGCGCAGGAGGTCGATGCCGTCGAGGTCGGGCAGGCCGAGGTCGAGCAGGACGACGTCGGCGGGCGGGGCGGCCAGGGCGCGTTCGGCCGTGGCGACGCGCTGGACGTCGAAGGAGGCCGATCGCAACGCGGTGACCAGTCCGCGCGCGACCCGGTCGTCGTCCTCCACCACGAGTATGCGCATGTCCTGGATGTTAGGCGGTGGTGGCGTCGCGGTGTCCGACGCCCGGGGCGTCGTGGTGTCCCGAAGGGCTCGCGAACGGGCCCGGCCGCGCCTGGAGGGTGCGGATGAGACGGCCGACCGGGCACGGCGGATCCGCCGGTCCAGCCCCCGGGTGTGGCGGCCTGGAGGGGTTCGACGTCGGCGTCGCCCTGGTGGAAGGCGAAGTACCGACGCGCTCCGGGACCCCGCACGACCCTCCACGACCGGTGGTGCCGCGCGTGGAGTCGCTCGGCGGCGCGATACCGCGATCGGTCATCGCTCACGTGCCGGGCCGCGGTGCTCACCGTGCTCCCTCGTGTCCCACTTTCGGGCTTCTACCCATACGCAGAGATCACCGCGCATCAGATTTTGAGGGGATCGAACCGGTACGACTGTTCCACCGGTGCTTTCGATCGGAACTCCTGCCAGAAGCATGAACGCCACGCACCGCCACGACCGGTCATGCCACGTGATTCGGCGTTGATGTGGAGCTTCGGCGGCGACATGTGGCATGACCGTGGCGTAGACGCGACACGCCATGCCATGGTTCGCGCATGGCGAGGGAACCCCCTCCCACCCCTGGCCAGAGTTCGGCGCGCGTCTGCGTCACAGACCGCCTGTCGTCACGGCACTAACCACGCACGTGCAGCCCGAAACCGGTGCGGCCCTCGGGCTCCAGCCCCTCCTTCAGGCACAGCGAGGGGATCTCGTAGTCACCGAAGTTCTGCCGCCGGAACGCGATCGGCTCGGTCGACTCCAGGGTGAGCAGGCGCTGCTCCCAGGCCTTGGCGACGTCCGGGTACTCCTCGGCGGTCATCCGATCGGTGCCGTACAGCACGAACGGCGGCAGCACCTCGAGGCCCGGGTAGTAGAGGATGCCGTGCTGGAACGGGAACAGCAGGTCATCGATGGGGCCGTTGATCCCGCGAGCGGAGTAGTGCGACTCCGGGCCGCCGGTGGTCACCGACAACAGAGCCCTCCTGCCCGCGAGGGTGCCTTCGCCGAAGCGCTCGCCGTACCTGGTGTCACTGTGCTCACCGACGCCGTAGGCGAAGTGGTAGGTGAACACCCGGTCCACCCACCCCTTGAGGATCGCGGGCATCGTGTACCACCACAGCGGGAACTGGAAGATGATCGTGTCGGCCCACAGCAGCTTCTCCTGCTCGGCGAGGACGTCCGGGGTGAGCGTCCCCGCGTCGAAGGCCCGGCCCGAGTCCAGGGCGACCTTCAGCGGACTCGAGGCGTCGGGGCCGTAGTCCGAGGCGTCCACGACCGCCTTCCAGCCCATCGCGTACAGATCGCTCACCCGCACCTCGTGCCCGGCGGTCTCCAGAGTGGACACCGCGAGGTTCTTCAGCGAACCGTTGAGCGACTTCGGCTCCGGGTGGGCGTAGACGATCAGCGTCTTCATGGGAACTCCTTCGGATCGGACGCCTTCGATCCTGGGCTCCACGGCGCCCGGTGTTCAGGGGCGCCTCCTCCGTCGGACGGGACTTCCTGGTAACGGCAGGGCCACCCTCACCGGCACCATCCGGCCCATACTGGGGGCATGGACGATCTCGCGGGCTTCCTGCGGACCCGGCGTTCCCGGGTCGACCCGGCGGCCGTCGGCATCCCCGCCGACAGTCGCCGCCGGGTCGAGGGGCTGCGCCGCGAGGAGGTCGCGCACCTGTCCGGAGTCAGCGTCGACTACTACGTACGCCTGGAGCAGGGCCGCGCGACCCAGCCATCCGAGCAGGTCCTCGACGCGCTCGCCCGCGTCTTCGGCCTCGACGGGACCGAACGCGGGCACCTCCATCGGCTCGCGCGGCAGCGCCGTCGCGCGAAGGCGCCGAGCGGGCGGGTCCGGCCGGAGCTGCTGCGCGTCCTCGGCCTGGTCGCCGACTCACCCGCGCTGATCATGAACCACCGCCTGGACGTGCTGGCGGGCAACCGCCTCGCCGGGCTCCTCTACGGTCGGCCGATGCCGGGTCTGAACACCGCCCGGCACATCTTCCTCGAGGAGGCCGAGCGCGGCCTCTACGCGGACTGGGAGAAATGCACCCTCGACGTGGTCGGGCACCTGCGCCTGGCCACCGGCAAGTATCCCGAGGACCCCCGCCTGGCCTCGCTCGTCGGCGAGCTGGCGATGGGCAGTGAACGCTTCCGCCACCTCTGGGCCCGCGCGGACGTGCGCGCCCGTACACATGGACGCAAGGCGTACCGGCACCCGCTGATCGGACTGCTGGAACTACATCAGGAGAACTTCGCGCTGCCGGACGAGTCAGGCATGGAGCTGCTGGTGCTGTCCGCGGCTCCCGGCGGGCCCGC